>NZ_JBBMEJ010000010.1:0-137700 GCF_040096615.1 Blautia aquisgranensis | reverse complement strand
GCAGTCCGCTGTCACCAGAGGTGGAAAAAAGATATGCACAGCCATGCAACCGAAAACAAAGGGGACTGTACAGGGACAGAAACCGGAAGTATAACGCAGATGCTGTAGGTGCATATAACATCCTGAGAAAATATCTCTCCGTATCCGGAGAGAAAAAGGAACTGTCCGTAACCGGACTAAAAACGCCAGAAATAATAAAAGTAGCTGTATAGCTCTAAAGAGCAAACAGTAGTGGTGTCATGGACGCACCCTGAAAAGGCGGTATCCCGCCTTAATTCAGATGCTCTGGTAACTCAGTTGCCGAGTAGTTCACATGCCTGCCGTTATCACTTAATCGATACAATTTATATTTACCTGCTTTGGTAGAAAGTATCAGATTTGTAGAAGCTGACTTTTTCATTATCTCTGATAGAGTAGATTCTTTTAATCCTAAATTCTGACATATTTCTGAATGAGTCATAATTCCATGAGCTTCTAATAATAAAACAATATCTTTAAGATGCTTAGTTGAGGAGATCTGCTTTTGGTAAATTTTGGCATTTAAATTTTCTTCTTCTTTTACTTGGAAAAATTCATTAAGGGTTTTTATAACGCCCATTAAGGTGCCGAGTTGAAAAACGGCATTGCCTTTTGAATTTTTTTCTAAATAATGTTCAAAATGTTTCAATTGTGAATTTCCGTAACGGACTGTTTGGGCAAATGAAGAACTGTCGGAATTGTACCATACATCCATAATGTGTTCTTTATTATCGGATGCATATTGGGTCAGAGTTACATACTCATGTTTTTCCAGAGTTTCTGGCAAATTTGTTTGTGCATGCATCCAGATTTCTTTACGCATAAGATCCTCCTCCTTATTTGGACATTAGTGATTATGAAATTTTTTTATAATAATTTATTCAAATATTTTTTTGAATATTATGAATTACAAATTCATCCTGAAAAGAATTTTTGGTTTTTGAAACTTCGAAATCCAAAGGGATATTTATTTTAAAAACGCAGGCTTTTATGTTTTCACATGAAAAACCGCAACAACACTTACTGCCAAAAGTAATAGTCTGAGTTGTGCCTGCGATTCCACAACCGCCAATGGCTTTTTCCGTAGAAGAGACTGCTCCACAGCAGTTTCCCCATACAATAGTAGTTCCATAAGTTTTTAAAGCTGGCAAAGTATTGATAAAATCCTGTTCGCCTCTAGAATAGGAAGGAACTATCAGGAGCGTTGCACCTAAACTTCCACATATAAATTGTTGGATACGCTTCTAGTCAGCTAAAAATTCTGCACATATTACGATTGCGATACGATGAAAATTCGGAACGTGAATAAGTATTGTAGACCATTCCTGTAGTTCTGAAAGTGCTTCCATTTTATGTCCCTTATTATCAACATCTGTAGCGCTTCTGCCATTAGGTTCATATAGCTTTTTGCAGATTGAATAGATGCCATTTTTTTCACCTCCAATTTCTTTTATATTATAGCACAGTAAAAGTAGTTTACCAACAATAGTTCAATTTCAGTTCAATTCTGGTTACTGTTAAGTCAAGTTAATATTGGAAAGTAACAAGTTTACAAACTGATTCGACAAAAACTGAATCATATAATTGACTTTTAGACTATCCTACGATAAAATATATGCGGTTTATGAAAATATGTTACTGTAAAAGACCATCAGTGACAGAATACTACATTATATCAAGAAGGAAAAGGAAATAACAATGGCGAACAATTTGAACAGTAAATTAGAAAACGGCAAAATATCTGCAGCAGCTGTAGCAGATGTCAATGATGATGAAGTGGAAATTGATTTAAGAGAGATTTTTAAGGCTCTGAAGAGGAAGATTTTGCTGATCCTGATGGTAGCTCTGATCGGCGGGTGTGGGACAGGAGCGTATACACAGTTTATGATGACTCCTATTTACAGTTCTACGTCCAGTATGTTGGTTCTTTCCAAAGAAACTACGCTGACTTCCCTGGCCGATCTGCAGCTGGGTGCGAGTCTGACCAGTGATTACACGGTATTGATCACAAGTACGCCGGTTCTGGAGCAGGTCATTGAAAATCTGAAACTGGATATGACAGCAGAGGATCTGAAAAAAACGATCACGATCAACAATCCGACTGATACCCGTATTCTTGAGATCACAGTAAATAATTCGGATTCAGCTCTTGCAAAAGAGATTGTAGATGAAGTGGCCAGTGTTTCTTCTTCTTACATAGGCGATAAGATGGAAGTTATCCCACCTAAGATCATCGAAGTTGGTAAGATTGCAACAGTCAGAACATCCCCTAGTGTAAAGAAGAACGCAGAGATTGGTTTCCTTCTGGGATTTGTGGCATGTGCAGCGATCGTTGTGATTCTTGCAGTAATGGATGATACGATCAAGACAGAGGAGGATATTGAGAAATATCTGGGAGTTTCTGTTCTTGCCAAGATTCCTGACAGAAAAGACTTTGTTAATGTAAAAAACAAAAAGAATAAGAAAAAAAGTCATCGCTAATTCAAATGGAGGAATCTGATCAATGAAGAAAATCACATTAACGGATAAACGTAAATCAAATTATTATTATAATGAAGCTATTAAAACACTGCGTACCAATATCCAGCTGTCCGGTCAGAGTATTAAGACAATCCTGATCACAAGCTGTTTTCCGAACGAGGGAAAGAGTGATGTTGTTCTGAGTCTCGCCCAGGAGCTTGGAAGTATCGGAAAAAAAGTTCTTCTTCTGGATGCAGATATCAGAAAAACTGCTTATGCAGGACGTCTTGGCGTGGAAGAAGAGGTAAAGGGACTTTCTCAGTTCTTAAGCGGACAGGTTAATATTAACGATATCATCTATGAGACAAACTATGAAAATATGGATATCATATTTGGCGGTCCGTCCGCACCTAATCCGTCCGGACTGCTCAGTGAGAATATTTTTCAGCTGTTTTTAAAGAAAGTCAGAGAGTATTACAGCTACATATTAATTGATACACCGCCTATCGGAACAGTTATTGATGCAGCTGTGATCGGCAGACATTGTGATGGTGCTATCTTTTTGATCGAGCCTGGTAATGTGCGTTATAAGGATGCTCAGAAGGCACTTTCACAGCTTGAGAGAAGCGGTTGCCAGATTCTTGGAGCAGTTATGAACAAGATTGATACGAAAGCGGATAAGTATTATTCTTCTTATTATAAGCATTACGGAGAGTATTATCGCCGTGCAGAAGAAAATAACAAATAATAAAAAGAAAGCTGGGAAAATGTGAACGGAAATAAAAGAAACAGTACAAAAATGAATATACTGTTGGCGATCATCTGCATTTTACTGATAGGAGTTCTTGGTGCAATTTTTGTTATGAGTCATGAATCAGAGAAAAAAGAAGCACAGCGTCTGGAAGAACTTGCAGGAAGTGAGCAGAAGGGAATCGAGGATTATGAAGCTGTGAAGGAACATGCAGCTGAACTGGAAAAAGAGGATGCAGCAGAGGATGATTCCACTGAGACAAAAGATAATTCAAAAGCAGAAAAAGATGCTGCTGACAGTTCAAAAAACAAAGAGGATTCAGCAAAATCAGATAAAAGTGCAGATTCTGAAAAAACAGAAACTACAGACAGTACAGACAGCGCAGAGACAGCTGCCGCAGAAGATGATACAGAAAAAGAACATTCCGGCATCGTATGCTGGGGTGATGATCTGATTAATGGCACAGATTCTGATACTTATTCTTATATGGCGGTTCTTCAGAAACTTCTTACAGAAAAGGGATACAGTGATCTTACAGTAATTAACAAGACTCTTCAGGGTGGCGGAACTCTTTCCATGATGAAAATGGCAGGAGTCAGTGACGATACAATCCAGAGATATATCACGAAACATCAGCAGGCAGCGAATGGGGCACAGCTGAATGTGACAGAGACCGGAATCCGCGATCTGACAGAGGAAGAGACAAACCGAAATGATATGGACTGTGTGCCTGTGATCTTTATGGGATATTACGGCGGATGGAACCATGATCCGGCTGAGCTTGCAGAACAGCAGGAAAATATTCTGAATACTTTCCAGAATAAGGATGATTTTATTGTAGTGGGTACGCGACCAATGGATGGTACAGTAAGTTCTGATGATCTGGATAAGGTGCTCAGCCAGAAATGGGGAGAGCATTATATCAGTCTTGCTTCCGTAACACCGCAGCCTGCTTCTACAAAGGAAGCGCAGCAGGCGATGGCAGAGGCTGTTTTACAGAAACTGGAAGATCTGGGTTATATAAGTAAAAAATAACAGAATTTTATAAGACTGAAGGAATAAAGATGAAAAACTCGGGAAGAAGAGCTGCACATCAGAGAAAAATATATCTGACTTTACTGATTGTGGTTATTATTCTAGCCGCGATTCTGGGTGGTGGATATTATTTTAGGAGTCAGACAGAAGCTGCTTCGAAAACGAAAGATTCCGGTCATGTGGAAGCAGCACAGCCGCAGGAAGATAAGAATACTGTGCAGTATCAGGGAAGTACTTATAAGTATAATGATCATCTGAGCAATTATCTGTTCATGGGAATTGATTCAAGAGATGCAGTAGATACATATGAATCCCAGGAAGATGCAGGGCAGGCGGATGCTATTTTTCTGGCTTCTATGGACAGGGTCACAGAAAAATTGAAGGTTTTGTTTATTCCCAGAGATTCCATGACAAGGATCGAGGTTTTTAATCCGGCCGGAAAAAGTCTTGGAATGACAACAGATCATATCAATATTCAGTATGCATATGGCGATGGAAAACAGAAAAGCTGTGAACTGATGAAAACAGCAGTATCTAATATGCTGAATGGTATTTCGATTCAGGGATATTGTTCCATGAATATGGATGGGATTTCGACTTTGACGGATTTTGCCGGCGGGGTGGAGATTACAGTTCCGGATGACAGTCTGGAAGCCGTGAATCCGGAGTTTAAGAAGGGCGCTGTTGTGACCCTGACCGGTGAGGACGCAGAACAGTTTGTCCGTTACCGGGATACAGATAAGAGCCAGAGTGCTCTTGTAAGGCAGGAACGGCAGAAAACATATCTCCAGGCTCTTCTGAAGAAATGTCAGGAACAGGCAGGGAAAAATGCCGGTTTTGTGGCAGATCTTTATGAGTGTATCAGGGATTACACAGTTACCAGTATGGGAAATGATGTTTTTGCAAAACTTCTTGCCGCGTCACAGAATGGAATTGATGATACGCAGACAGTTCCGGGAGAGGGAACCCAGGGAGCAAATTTTGATGAATATCATATTGATGAAGATAAATTGTCAGAAATGATTATTTCCATGTTTTATGAGAAAATAGATTGATATTTTTTTCGATTTGTTTTATTATTATATCTAAGGGATTAATAGTATAATGAGTACTGTTATCTAAATATTTTTTTACTCAAAAGGAGAGGTGCATTATGAAAATGGCAAAGAAATTCATGGCACTTGCGTTAGCAGCAGTTCTCAGTGTGGGGTCTGCATTTTGTGTCAGCGCAGACGGAAGCCGTACTAAGAACATTACGGTAAGCCAGGAGCAGTCTAAGATCTATGAGGTTATCCAGAAGATTCAGGAGACTGAGGAATTCAAGGAACTTACGGCTGATGTTCCGGCAGTAGCAGATGCTTTCCAGAAAGTAGGAGAAGGCAAGATGGATGTGGCAGAGTTTACAGATGTTCTGAAAGCTCTTGCAGCAGACGAGAAAAATGAGACTCTGAAAGCAGCAATCGAGGAAGTTGTTGAGAAACTTGACGGTAAAGATTTTGTAACAGGATTTACACAGTTCAAGGTTCTTGATCAGGCTAAAGCTGTTAAGAATGCAGATGGCAAATATGAAGTAGAGATTGCTGTTCCAAGCCTTACAGATGATCTTGAGAATGTTCAGCTGTTATGCTACAACAAGGAAACAAAAGAGTGGACAATTGTTGAGCCGATCAGCATTGATAAAAAGAACAAAACAATCAAAGTTGCATTAGAGGATCTGTGCTACTTTACAGTTATTGCAGATGCTAAGGCAGACACAGCAAAATAATCCCACCTGGGTAAAAAACAGCTTTGCGATATCAGTTTTGGATATTGCAGGGCTGTTTTTTTAGAATTGGATCAAACGAAATGGAAGCTAAAAAAAGACGGTTAGAATATGTAGATGTTGCGAAAGGAATCGGAATCATATGTATTATTCTTGGACATCTGGGACTTGCGTCTGTTAATAAGGTGGTGTTTACATTTCACGTCCCTGTTTTTTTTCTGATCACAGGATATTTTACGAACAGTAATCGTTCGACGAATGATTTTATTAAAAATAAGGTACGAACGCTTATTGTCCCGTATTTTATTACAAGTGCGGTGATCATAATTCTGGGGACGCTGAAAGGAATGGGTGAGGGAAATGCAAAGATCGCTTTTTCCGAATGGTTATGTGCCGCCCTGTATGGAGCAGGTGACACCTATACGACTCCTTTTTATATCAGAGGAATAGGCGCTATCTGGTTTTTGTGGGCAACTTTCTGGGGGAGTATTTTTCTCAGGATTTCTTTAAAGTTTCATAAATTAATCAGAATAGTATTTGTTATCGGCCTGTTTATTCTGGGACGTGAATTAAAAAAGTGGTTCTGGTTTCCACTGAGTATTCAGGCAGGAGCATGTGCAACGTTATTCATGTACATAGGATATCTGTTCCGTCAGTCAGAAGAAAAATTAAAAAAGATTTCAGAGGAAACCAGAATTTTCTGTGCTTTTTTTGCTCTGGGGGTATGGATTTCTTTTATAAGACAGTTTCAGTCTTTCTGGCTGGTAAACTGTGATTTTGGGAGAGGAATTATAGATATCTTCGGATCTGTCTGCGCCTGTGCCTGTGTACTGATGTTTTCATGGATTGTTGAATGGAAAATGGGTGTGATCGCAAAAATAATAGCTTTTTTTGGAAAATACAGTATTTTTATATTGTGTATACATATAACGGAACTTAACTTGTTGAAGTGGTGGGAGATGACAGCGGGATATGGTATAAGCAGCAAATATCAGCTTCCGAGTATTATTGTCGGAAAATTCATACTGGATCTTGGCGGAGCATGGATTCTGTCAAGAATTAAATTTGTTAAAAAGATATTCGGGATGAAATAATTACCGTTTCCAGTTAAAAATATTTGACCAGTGTATTAACAGGGGCTATAATAAGATATAAATATTCAGTATACTTCAAGGAGAACAATTCATGAGCAAGATTATTTTAACGGGCGACCGTCCGACGGGACGCCTTCATGTAGGTCATTATGTTGGATCACTGGCAGAGCGTGTGAAGCTGCAGAATTCCGGCTTATATGACGAAATTTATATTATGATCGCAGATGCACAGGCACTTACAGATAATGCAGAGCATCCGGAGAAGGTGCGCCAGAACATTCTGCAGGTTGCCCTGGATTACCTGGCATGCGGACTGGATCCTGAGAAATCCAATATTTTCATTCAGTCTATGGTGCCGGAGCTTACAGAGCTTACTTTTTATTATATGAATCTGGTTACTGTCGCACGTGTACAGCGTAACCCTACTGTAAAGTCCGAGATCAAGCAACGTAATTTTGAAGCAAGTATTCCGGTCGGATTTTTCTGTTATCCGATCAGCCAGGCAGCAGATATCACAGCATTCCGTGCAACACATGTACCAGTAGGTGAGGATCAGCTGCCGATGCTTGAGCAGTGTAAGGAGATCGTTCATAAGTTTAATTCTGTTTACGGTGAGACACTGACTGAGCCTGAGATTGTTCTTTCTTCCAACAAGGCATGCTTACGTCTGCCCGGAATTGACGGCAAGGCTAAAATGAGTAAATCTCTTGGCAACTGTATTTATCTTTCTGATGAAGAAGATGTTGTTAAGAAAAAGGTCATGTCCATGTTTACAGATCCGAATCACCTCCGTGTCCAGGATCCTGGTCGTGTAGAGGGGAATCCGGTATTTATTTATCTGGATGCTTTCAGCCGTCCGGAACATTTTGCAGAATTTCTTCCGGAGTACCAGAATCTTGATGAGCTTAAAGCTCATTATCAGAGAGGCGGTCTTGGTGATGTGAAGGTGAAGAAATTCCTGAATAATGTTATGCAGGCAGAACTTGGACCGATCCGTGAGAGAAGAAAAATGTGGGAGCAGCGTACAGAGGATGTATTTGATATCCTGAAGGCTGGTACAGAGGTTGCCAGAGAGAAGGCTGCTGCAACGCTTCACGACGTGCGTTCCTCTATGCGTATTAACTATTTCGAGGATCAGGAGTTCCTGAATCAGTAAGAACAGAATTATATTTGAAGTATCAGATCAGCCCGGAAGCGTGTATTCCGGGTTGATTTTTCTTTAAAACTATGTTACTATTTCATCCATATGGGAAACAGATGTTCAGTTGTTTCCGGGAGAGGTGAGTTGACTTTGATTTCTTTTGTAAAGGGCAAAATAACAGATATTGATGAAAACAGCCTTGTGCTGGAGAATGGCGGTATTGGCTATGAGATCTATATGACCGGTCAGGATCTTGGCAAGATTCACACAGGCGAAGAGAAAAAAATATATACATTTCTTTATGTGAGAGAGGATATCCTGCAGTTATATGGATTTTTTTCCAGGGATGACCTCAGTATGTTTAAGCTTCTCATCGGGGTGAATGGTGTAGGTCCGAAGGGGGCTCTTGGTATTCTTTCGGGAATCAGTGCAGATGAACTGAGATTTGCTGTGCTTTCCGATGATGTCAAGACTATTTCAAAAGCCCCTGGCATCGGCAAAAAAACTGCCCAGAAAATGATTCTGGAGCTGAAAGACAAGCTGAAACTGGAGGATGCTTTTGAGATGAAGCTTGCCCATCAGCAGGAGGAAGCGATTGCAGGGGCGGCAGACCTTCGTGATAGCCGTCAGGAGGCAGTGGAAGCACTGGTTGCACTGGGATACAGTTCGGCAGATGCACTTCGCGCAGTCCGCAAAGTTCCGGAGAATGTTCCGGCAGATGATGTGGAAGCAATCTTACGCGCGGCATTGAAGAATTTCTGATATATTTCAAGTTTTTAGAACGGAGCATGACGAATGGAGAACAGGATCATTACAACAGACGTGACAGAGGAGGATTTTTCCCTGGAGGGAAATTTACGCCCTCAGAGTCTGGAAGAGTATATCGGTCAGCAGAAAACCAAGGATACTTTGAAAATCTATATCGAAGCGGCCAAGCAACGCCATGATTCTCTGGATCATGTGCTTTTTTATGGACCTCCGGGGCTTGGAAAGACAACGCTTTCCGCGATTATAGCCAATGAGATGGGTACACATATGAAAGTTACCTCAGGACCGGCGATTGAGAAGCCGGGAGAGATGGCAGCAATCCTGAACAATCTCCAGGAGGGAGATGTTTTGTTTGTGGACGAGATCCACAGACTGAATCGTCAGGTAGAAGAGGTGCTTTATCCTGCAATGGAGGACTTTGCCATTGATATTATGATCGGTAAGGGAGCATCTGCACGTTCGATCCGTCTGGATCTGCCTAAATTTACGCTTGTCGGTGCGACGACACGGGCAGGTCTTCTTTCAGCGCCGCTTCGAGACCGTTTTGGAGTGACGCAGAGACTGGAATTTTATAATCAGAAAGAACTGACTACGATTATTCTCAGATCTGCACAGGTTCTTGGAGTAGATATTGAACCTAAGGGAGCAGCGGAGATTGCCAAGCGTTCCAGGGGAACTCCCCGTCTGGCCAATCGCCTTCTGAAACGTGTGAGAGATTTTGCCCAGGTGAAATATAATGGTGTGATCACTTATGACGTAGCGTGTTTTGCACTGGACCTTCTGGAAGTAGATCAGTATGGGTTGGATAAGACAGACCGGCGTATTCTGCAGACGCTGATTCTGAATTTCCAGGGCGGACCTGTGGGACTTGAGACGCTTGCTGCTTCTATCGGAGAAGATGCGGGAACTCTGGAGGATGTTTATGAACCGTATCTTCTGCAGACCGGTTTTCTGAACAGAACACCTCGCGGAAGGATGGCCTCTGTGCTGGCATATACCCATCTGGGGTATCCAAGACCTGAATCATCGACAAAATAGTTGTAAATAGTGGAAAAACTTCTATACATTTTCGTCGGAATCAGTTATAATAAAAATAGTTGCGAGCTGTGAGGCTGGTAACAGATAGGAATGTTGCTGTGTGAGTGAACAGTAGCAGATGAATTCAGGAGGCTTTACGAATGGCGGTAAAGAATACAGCACAGGTTGTCATTGACGGAAAGATCATTACTCTTGGCGGATATGAGTCTGAAGAGTATTTCCAGAAAGTTGCAGCCTATATGAATAATAAGATCAGTGAACTGAGCCAGATGCCGGGATATTCCAGACAGGCCATGGAGACCAAGCATACACTTCTCAGTCTGAATATTACAGATGATTATTTCAAGGCGAAGAAACAGGCGGAGATTTTTGAACAGGATCTTCAGCAGAAGGATCAGGAAATGTATGACCTGAAGCATGAGCTGATCTCTCTGAAAATGCAGATTGAGGAAGCTAAGAAGGCAGAACAGGAAGCTCTGGATCAGAAGAATCTTCTGGATGGTAAGGTGAAGGAGCTTGAGAAAGAACTTGACGAATTGCTTAAATAAGAATGGGGGATTGCTTCGGTAATCCTCTTTTGTTTTCTATGGAATGGTTTAACAGACAGGAGATGAGGAAATACTTTGAAAAAGATGATAACTGAGCTGCTTTCGCCGGCAGGCTCATATGAAAGCTTTGAGGCTGCCATAGGAGCTGGTGCAGATGCAGTCTATGTGGGAGGACCGGCATTTGGAGCCAGGGCTTATGCGAGGAATTTTACGCAGGAGGAGCTGATAACGGCCATTGAGACAGCGCATATACATGGGCGTAAACTGTATCTTACAGTGAATACTCTTCTGAAGAACCGGGAACTGGAAGAGCAGCTGTTTGACTATCTGGCGCCGTATTATGAAGCAGGACTGGATGCGGTGATTGTTCAGGATCTGGGAGTTTTTGATTTTATCCGGCATAATTTTCCGGATCTGGATATTCATGCCAGTACCCAGATGACAGTGACCGGTCCCGAAGGCATGAAATTCCTGGAAGAGAAGGGAGCTACCCGTGTAGTTCCTGCAAGGGAACTTTCGTTGGAAGAACTTGCGTGTATGCATAAAGCAAGTCCTCTGGAAATAGAGACATTTATTCATGGTGCTCTGTGCTACAGTTATTCCGGTCAGTGTCTGATGAGTAGTATTTTCGGAGGAAGGAGCGGAAACAGGGGGCGTTGTGCACAGCCCTGCAGGCTTCCGTACAGCGCAACTTTGGATCACCGTAAATATAAAGGGGATAAAGATTTTTGTGCATTGAGTCTTAAGGATATCTGTACTCTGGATATTCTTCCGGATATTCTGGATGCAGGCGTGATGTCACTGAAGATCGAGGGACGTATGAAACAGCCGGGATATACAGCCGGAGTTACTTCTGTATATCGAAAATATCTGGATCTTTATCTCAGCGGAAAAGAATATAAGGTTCAGGATGCAGACCGCAGGTATCTTCTGGAGCTTTTTAGCAGGGGCGGTTCGTGTACCGGTTATTATGATATGTACCGCGGGCCGGAGATGATGGCTTTTGCCAATGAGAAGAAATCGGGCAGTATTCAGCCGGAGATCAGAAAAATAAAAGAAAAAATTCACGGGAATTTAATACTTTCTCCAGAAAGTCCTGTTATACTGGAAATAACCTGTGGGGACAGGACAGTGACAGCCATGGGTGGAGAAGTGCAGTTTGCGAAAAATCAGCCGATGGAAGAAGCGCGGATCCGCCAGCAGATGGAGAAACTTGGAAATACGGAATTTCAGTGGAAAAAACTGGATATTGAGATTAATGGAAGGATTTTTGTTCCGGTGAAGGTACTCAATGAAGTTCGAAGAGATGCACTTGCACAGTTGAGAGAGACATTGCTTGAGAATGGACGAAGAGAACCAGCGAAGAAGAAAGCCGAGAAGGGGAACAAGAAGACCGTAGCCAATGAAAGAGAGGATAATCTTCCTTTGTATGTATCCTGTGAGCGGACGGAGCTTGCAGAGGCTCTTCTGGAAGAAACAGGAATTACAGGATTTTATCTGCCGTTTGATACCATGATGAAGTGTTTTTCGCCGGAGCTTGCAGCCAGAAAAGAGTTATATCTGTCTACACCGCATATTCACCGTGGAGAAATGCCTGAGAAATGGATCCGGGCTGCAGAGAAATGGCTGAAGCGGGGGATGAAGGGATTTCTGGTACGAAGCCTGGAGTCCTATGCAGTATTAAAAAAGCTGGGTTATGGCGACAGGTGTGTACTGGATGCGTCTATGTATACCTGGAATGACCAGGCGGAAGAATTCTGGAATAAAGAAGGAATTCTGAGAAACACAGTTCCGCTGGAGCTAAACGAAGGTGAGTTGCGTCACAGGGATAACCATTCTTCGGAAATGCTGCTGTATGGATATATTCCGCTGATGCTTTCAGCTCAGTGCGTTCGTAAGAACCTTTTTGGCTGTACAGGAAAAGGGGAAACACTTTACCTGAAAGATCGTTATAACAATGAATTTCCGGTGAAATGCTGTTGTACCCCGTGGGATGGCGCCTGTCCGGAAAAAGCCAGATATTGTTATAATATTATCTATAACAGTATACCGTATGGTCTTCCAGGAGAGAAAGAACGGGTGGAGAAGCTGAATCTTCAGTCTCTTCGTCTTGCATTTACTATTGAGAGTCCAAAAGAGGCGAGGGCAGTTCTATGCGAATTCCGAAGCATTTATCAGGGAAAAGGCAAACCATCCGGTCGCAGGTATACAAAAGGCCATTTTAAAAGAGGAGCCGAGTAAAAGTGTATGATTAATGTAATTACAGAATTATCTAAGTATGTGATCCTCACGTTGATGATCGTCTACACCTTTCACTGCTTTTACATGGTGTGGAGACAGGATGAGGAGGAAAAAAATGAGCTGCTTCATCAGCAGCTGACCATGATCTTTTTTATCGATTTCACAGCATTTCTTGTGATCTGTTTAAAGAGCATGGATTTTAAGGTCATCCTGTTCTATATAGAGATGATGATCTTTTTTGCGGCGATCCAGATCTTATACAGGATCATTTATAAAGAAGCTTCACTTCTGCTTCTGAATAACATGTGCATGCTTCTGAGCGTGGGATTCATCATGCTGTGCCGATTGTCACTTCCATCTGCCAATAAGCAGCTTCTGATCGTGGCAGTGGGAAGCGCAGTGGCGCTGGTAATCCCGGTTATGATAAGGAAGATGAAATTTCTCAAGGATCTTACATGGGTCTATGCGGGAATCGGTATCGTGCTTCTGGCAGCAGTTCTTGTTCTGGCCAGAACAAGTTATGGCGCGAAACTTTCCTTGATGGGAATTCAGCCCTCTGAGGTGATCAAGATCACGTTTGTATTTTTTATGGCATCCATTCTCTGCGGAAGAGTAGATTTCCGTAAGGTTGTACTGGCAACAGTTGTTGCAGCGCTTCATGTGGGTATCCTGGTTCTTTCCAGAGACCTTGGAAGCGCGGTGATCTTTTTTGTCACATATCTTGTGTTGATCTATGTGGCAACCAGGAATCCCGGATATATGTTGCTGGGACTTGGCGGCGGATGTGTTGGAGCAGTGATCGCGTATCATCTTTTCGGGCATGTGCGTCAGAGAGTCAGTGCCTGGAGAGATCCTATGGCCGTTTACCAGAATGAAGGTTATCAGATTGTGCAGTCACTGTTTGCAATCGGAACCGGAGGCTGGTTTGGAATGGGACTTTGCCAGGGCTCACCGGAAAAGATTCCGGTTGTAAAGAATGACTTTATTTTCAGCGCAATCTGTGAGGAACTGGGCGGTATTTTTGCAATTTGCCTGATTCTGGTATGTACCAGCTTTTTCCTGATGATCGTTACCATTGCGCTGAAAATCCGTAACCCGTTTTATAAGCTGATTGCACTGGGGCTTGGAACAGAATATGCTTTTCAGGTATTCCTGACAATTGGCGGTGCAACGAAGTTTATTCCTATGACAGGTGTTACCCTTCCGCTTGTGAGTTATGGAGGAAGCTCTGTCATGTGTACCATCCTGATGCTTGCTATTATTCAGGGACTGTATATTCTGAGGGAAGATGAGGACGAAGATATTGAGACGCAGCGAAAAGAAACGTTTGAAAGAAGAGGAAAGAGAACAGCGTCTGCGAGACCGGGAAGTCGCCAGACACCGTAGACGCAGGAACCGACCGTATACATTTGTATCCGCTTTCTTTATACTGATTTTTGTCAGTCTGATCGGTTATCTTATTTATTTTGATGCAGTAAAAAGTGATGATTTTATCAACAGCCCGTACAATACCAGACAGGACACTTTTTCGGACCGTGTTGTTCGTGGAAGTATTCAGTCTTCTGATGGAGAGATCCTGGCACAGACCAATGTGTCTGAGGACGGTACGGAGCAGAGATCTTATCCGTATGCCAATATTTTTGCTCATGCCGTGGGTTATGATACTAATGGAAAGAGTGGACTGGAGTCGGAAGCGAATTTTCAGCTTCTGACGTCTCATTCCTTTTTCCTGGAGCAGATGAAGAATGAATTTCTTGGCAAAAAAAATCAGGGAGATACGGTAATATCCAGTCTGAGTGCGGATCTTCAGACGACAGCTTATAATTCTCTTGGTGACAGAAGGGGAGCGGTTGTTGTGATAGAGCCTTCCACAGGAAGGATTCTGGCGATGGTAAGTAAGCCGGATTTTGACCCGAATACCATTGCTGAGAACTGGGATTCCCTTATTAATGATGAGAATAACAGTAGTCTTCTGAACCGTGCAACGAATGGTGCTTATCCTCCCGGATCTACATTTAAGATCGTAACGGCGCTGGATTATTTCCGACAGAAAGGATCTCTGGAGGGATATTCTTATCTCTGTCAGGGAAGTATCACGGTGGATGACCATACGATTCAGTGTTATAATGGCACGGTTCATGGTCAGGAGGATTTCTACTCTGCATTTGCACATTCCTGTAACTGTGCATTTGCTGATATGGGACTGAGCCTTGGAGGTGATTCTCTCAGAAGTACAGCAGAGGATCTGCTTTTTAATAAAGCGCTGCCTTTGAATTCCTACAAGACCAGCCGTTTCAGCCTGGATAAGAATTCACCTAACCCGTTGGTAATGCAGACTTCTATTGGACAGGGAAACACACTGGTTTCTCCTATGCACATGGCGTTGATCACCAGTGCGATCGCCAATGATGGTGTACTGATGAAACCGACTATGATTGATAAGATCGTAAATAACTCCGGCGATACAGTCAGCGAAACGGAGAAATCCGAGTATAAACGTCTGATGACCAGCAATGAGGCAAATATTCTCGGAAAGCTGATGAAAAATGTAGTAGAGAATGGTACTGCATCTGCTCTGAATGGCCGTGGATATACAGTAGCCGGAAAAACCGGTTCTGCGGAGTTTGACGAAAATGGCTCGAGCCATTCCTGGTTTGTAGGATATTCCAATGTGGATGATCCGGATATTGCAATTGCAGTGATTGTAGAAAACGGCGGAACAGGAAGTGAGGCAGCAGTACCTGTTGCGGCAGATGTATTTGATGCATATTATTTTGATTAAGTTTGGAAATTTGCGATAGTATATAGCTCTTTACCCTTGCCTATAAGCCCCAAAAGAGGTATACTGTAGTCAGTGCAAAAGACACACGCATTACAGGAGGATTGCAATATGATAGAAGCAACAAGCTGTGGCGGTGTGGTAATTCATCGGGGTAAGATCCTGGCATTGTATAAATCCTACAGGAACCGTTATGAAGGATGGGTGCTTCCCAAAGGAACCGTAGAAAAAGGCGAGACTTTTGAACAGACTGCTTTACGTGAAGTAAGAGAAGAAGCTGGTGTGAGAGCTTCTATTGTGAAGTATATCGGCAAGAGTCAGTATAATTTTACTGTTCCGGAGGATGTGGTAATGAAAGAGGTACACTGGTACCTCATGATAGCTGATAATTATCATAGCAAACCCCAGCGAGAGGAATATTTCGTAGATTCCGGATATTACAAGTTTCACGAGATCTATCATCTTCTTCGTTTTTCCAACGAGAAGCATATCGTGGAACAGGCGTATCAGGAATATCTGGAGATGCGAAGTGAGGGTATCTGGGCGAAACAGCAGAAGTATTTTTAGGAACCGAACAGGGCTGTGTTTAGTACGCAGCCCTGTTTGACATTAACTGGACGGGAGGTGACTGCAGAATGCTGAAATGGATACGGAATTATTATGTTGATGAAACGATAAAAGATCCCGGAAGAACCAGGGCGAGGATCATTGTCGGGAAATATGTTCCGGGGATTTATGTAGTCACATTGTCCGATAATCCCGGAAACATTCTGGAGATTCTTTCCACGGCAGTCCTGACGCAGCGGGGAGCCAGAGCAATCTGCCCTCCGATTGTAGGAATTGCAAAGGGAAAGGACGGGGCTGTCCAGATGGTGCAGGATATCATTGAGCAGGTCTACAGAGAGACAGGCAATTTAAAAATAAGAGAATATCTGGAGAACAGGTGAACAGATGTTGCATATATTATGGCTGATAATAAAATTTATACTGATTCTTCTGGGGATAATTGCAGGCTTGATCTTTCTGGTTCTGCTGCTGCTTTTGTTCTGTCCTGTGAGGTACAGAGCCAGAGCGGAGAAAGAACGGGCAGTGGGAATTAAAGAGATTGAGGCTTTCGGTGAAGTCAGCTGGCTTTTTCACGGGATTGCTGTGAAGGCTTTTTTTCGAAATGGAACTCCGGAGTTTGAATTTTATATTCTGGGGATTTCCTTTTCCAGGATAAAAAAGCTGTTTCACAGAAAGAAGAAAAAGCCACATTCTTTCACAACCGGGGAATCAGAAAAAAAGAGATCCCGATCCGGGAATAAGAAACAAAAAAATAAGAAAGAAGAGAGTCAGAAGCCATCGGTACGGATCATAGATGAGACTGATAAGCCAAAAGGAATATCTCGAGATTCGCAGAAGGATACAGAGCCGGAAAAAAATATAACATTCGATATATCCAAGTCAGAAGATGATAACAGAACAGAAGTTCAGAAACCGTATGTTCAGAAAACAGTGCAGACTGAGAAAATGGATGAAAACATTTCAGATTCTGATCTGGAGAATCAGAAAGAGAACCGGTTTATAAGCTTAATTTTTGAAATAGCGGGAAGAATAAAAAAAGCAGTTTCAGGTTTTGGTACTGTGATCAGGAAGGCTTTGGGAATACCGTCCCGAATATTCGAAAAAATTCAGAATATCCGGTTAACAATCAAAAAATTCTGTGGTAAGATAAATTGGTATAAAGAATTTATTGATCATCCTCGCACCAGGGAGGCAATCTTTTTTGTATGGAAAGATGCAAAGAAGCTTTTGCATCATATTCTGCCAACCAGGCTTACCGGTAAGATCACGTTCGGAAGTGAAGATCCTGCAATAACAGGAACTGTGCTGGCGGTTATGGGTATGACGATTCCTTTCCATAAAAATGCAATAGCAGTTAATCCTCTCTTTGACGGCGAGAATGTACTGGAAGGAGAGGTTATGCTGAAAGGCCGGATTTATGGAGTTATACTTCTGAAGATGGCAGCAGAACTTTATTTTAATAAAAATATCAAATACGTCATCCACCGATGGAGACATAAGGAGGTAAATCATGGAGAAAGAGAATAATTTCAAGGATACCGTGAATTCATTATTTAAAGGAATGGACGGATTTGTGTCAGCCAAAACAGTTGTTGGTGATGCGATCCATGTGGGGGATACCATTATTCTTCCTCTGGTAGATGTATCTTTCGGTGTCGGTGCCGGAGCTTTTGAGGGAGATAAGAAAAATAACGGAGGCGGCGGTCTTGCAGGTAAGATGTCTCCGTGTGCAGTGCTTGTGATCCAGAATGGAACGACCAAGCTTGTAAATGTGAAGAATCAGGATGGTCTTACCAAGGTTCTGGACATGGTTCCGGATTTTGTGAACCGTTTTGCACCGGGAGGAAACAGTGATTCTGATGAGGAGACTGTGGAATGATTTAGCTGCTTTTTTGCATATACTGTAATAAGAATGCAGTGGCAGGCAGAAGAGCATGGGAAGACTGGCAGGATTTATGCTGTTCTTTATCGGTGTGGGAATGGTTCTGGGAATTCTGATCACAGAGAATCTGATCGTGATCGGCATAGCGGTAGCGTGCCTGCTGTGTGGATACCATATGTTTTGCAGATAGGCGGAGAGCTTGCGGGAGAGCAGGTTTTCCGCTTTTTTTACGAAAAATTATTCCACAATGTTTCAGAAAAATAAAAAATGCAAAAAAACAGCCCCCGCACTATACGGGGGCATACGATACTACTTATGCTCTTTCAACTTTTCCGGATCTTAAACAAGAAGTACATACATACATTTTCTTTGCTCCGCCGGCAGTTGTTTTTACTCTGACGGATTTAACGTTGGATTTCCACATTTTGTTGGATCTTCTATGGGAATGACTCACATTGTTTCCGAAATGAGCTCCTTTATCGCAGATTGCACATTTAGCCATGAATAGCACCTCCTTTTATCAACATTCACCATTCTAACAGAAGAATTGATCTTTTGCAAGCAAAAAAAGAAAATTTATGAAAAATTCCTTATATAACATGGTTTTACGACAAAGAGTGGAAGAAACGCTGAAACAAGTTGAACTCTATCATTGCGTAATTAACAAAAAAAGGGTATAATATTTTTATATACAAAATGAAACATTGGAGGTAACCATATGAATGGACGTATAAATTCCGGATTGGGTCAGATCGTAATTGATACGGATGTCATTGCAACCTATGCCGGCAGTGTGGCAGTAGAGTGCTTTGGTATTATAGGAATGGCAGCTATCAGTATGAAGGACGGACTGGTCAAGCTTTTGCGTATTGACAGCCTGAAACATGGAATCAGTGTCAAGATCACCGATGATAATAAGATCCGACTGAATTTCCATGTCATTGTAGCATATGGCGTGAATATCAGCACGATTGCAGACAATCTTGTCAACAATGTGAAATATAAAGTCGAAGCCTTTACAGGAATGGAGATCGAGAAGATCAACATTATGGTTGAGGGCGTACGCGCTATAGATTAGTTTTAGAGGAGGAACTTGTGGTGAATAACAAAACCATAGATGCTAAAATACTTTCCAGGATGTTTCTGGCCGGAGCCAAGAACCTGGAAGCGAAGAAAGAATGGATCAATGAACTGAATGTGTTTCCCGTACCTGACGGGGATACGGGAACGAACATGACGCTTACCATCATGTCTGCCGCTTCTGAGGTAGGAGCTCTTGCTGATCCGGATATGGAGACACTGGCGAAAGCGATTTCTTCCGGTTCCCTTCGTGGTGCCAGAGGTAACTCAGGTGTTATCCTGTCACAGCTTCTGCGTGGATTTACACGGGGAGTTCGTAAACTGTCAGATCTGGATGCACCGGCGATTGCCGCAGCTATGGAACGTGGTGTTGAGACAGCGTATAAAGCTGTAATGAAACCAAAAGAAGGAACCATCCTTACTGTTGCCAGAGCAGCAGCAGACAAGGCTAATGAGCTTGCTGGCGAGGCAGCAGATCTGGAAGAGTTTTTTGATGGTATTTTCAAACATGCTGAGGAGACTCTTGCCAGAACACCGGAGATGCTTCCTGTACTGAAAGAAGCCGGTGTTGTGGATTCCGGTGGTCAGGGACTTCTGGAGGTTTTCCGCGGCGCTATTGACGGTTTTCATGGTAAAGAAGTAGATTATTCCCAGTTTGAAGCATCTGCCGCGCCGAAGATTACAAAGATTTCCCCGCAGGCTGAGGCGGATATTAAATTCGGATATTGCACAGAGTTTATCATTCTCCTGGAGAAACCGCTTCCGCAGGAGGAAGTCAACCGTTTCCGTGAATTCCTGGATTCCATCGGTGATTCCATTGTACTTGTAGCAGACGATGAGATCGTAAAAGTGCATGTACACACCAACCATCCGGGACAGGCTTTTGAGCGCGCACTCACATACGGACAGCTTTCCCGTATGAAGATTGACAATATGCGTGAGGAGCATCAGGAGAAGCTTATCAAGGATGCTGAGAAACTTGCGAAGGAGCAGGCTGAGAATGCGAAAGAGCCACCGAAGGATTATGGATTTATTTCCGTATCTGTAGGAGTCGGACTTTCCGAGATCTTCCGCGAGCTTGGCGTGGATTATCTGATCGAGGGCGGTCAGACCATGAATCCGAGTACTGAAGATATGCTCAATGCTATCGAGAAAGTAAATGCAAAAACAATTTATATTTTCCCGAATAATAAAAATATTATCCTTGCAGCGAACCAGGCCAGAGATCTCACAGAGGATAAGGAGATCATTGTAGTACCGACCAAGACGATCCCGCAGGGAATTTCTGCAATGATCAGCTTTGTTCCGGAGAAGAACGGTGAGGAGAATCTTGCTTCTATGACAGATGCGATCTCCAGAGTTAAGACCGGTCAGGTGACTTATGCAGTACGCGATACCCGCATTGACGATAAAGAGATCCATGAGGGAGATATTATGGGAATCGGTGATGCCGGTATTCTTGCAGTAGGAAAAGAGCGTCTTCAGGTTGCAGAGGCTATGGTAGAGGATATGGTTGATGAGGAGTCTGAGATCATCAGTATCTATTATGGTGAGGATGTAACGGAGGAGGATGCGGAAGCACTTTCCGATGCTCTGACTGAGAAGTATCCGGATTGCGAGGTTGAGCTGAACCAGGGTGGACAGCCGATCTACTATTATCTGATTTCTGTAGAATAAAGAGCACAAAAAAATGAATGATAAAACACCTTTACGTGAATTAAAAGGCGTGGGTGATAAGACAGAGAAGCTTTTCCAGAAGATCGGTATTACGACTACGGAGGAGCTTCTCCGTTATTATCCCCGTACTTATGATGTATACGAAGAGCCTGTGGAGATCGCCTCAGCCCAGGAAGATAAGACAATTTCCATAAGGGCAACTGTAACAAGCAGCATTTATATTAATCAGGTACGGAATCTACAGGTTCTGACGACCACAGTAGCTGATTCCAGTGGACGTCTTCCCGTTGCATGGTTCAATGCACCTTATCTTCGCGGAACACTGAAAAAAGGCAGCGTATTTATTTTCAGGGGAAAGCTCTCCCGGAAAAAAGGCCGTCTGCAGATGGAGCATCCGGAGATCTTTACTCCGGCAGCGTATGAAGAGATTGTTCACAGTATGCAACCGGTATATGGGCTGACCAAAGGCCTTTCCAACAAAGCGATCACAAAGCTGGTTCATCAGGTATTAGATACAAGGCCGCTTCACGGGGAATATCTTCCGGAAGAAATAAGAGAGAGGTATCAACTTGCAGATGACAATTATGCAGTGCGTACGATACATTTTCCCAAAAACATGCAGGAACTGCTTACTGCAAGAAAACGTCTGGTCTTTGACGAGTTTCTGCTATTTGTGCTGGCAGTACAGCTTCTTAAGGAAAAGACAGAAGAGGCGCCGAATACTTTTTCCATGAAGCCGGTGTGGACGACTGAGGAGATCATCGAAGGCCTTCCCTATGAGCTGACAAATGCCCAGAAAAATGTATGGCATGAGATCGAGAGAGACTTAAGCGGGCATAAACTGATGTCCAGACTTGTACAGGGAGATGTTGGAAGCGGAAAAACAGTCATCGCATTTCTGACTATGGTGCTTTCTGCCGAGAATGGATTCCAGAGTGCCCTGATGGTACCGACGGAGGTTCTGGCGAATCAGCATTATGAGGGATTTTTAAAACTGATGGAAGAACAGAATATTACTTCCTGCCATCCGGTTTTGCTGACAGGATCCACTACAGCGAAGCAGAAACGGGAAATTTATGCGAAGATCGCATCCGGCGAGGTAAACGTTATCATCGGAACACATGCCCTTATTCAGGAAAAAGTTGAATATAAAAGTCTCGGACTTGTAATTACGGATGAGCAGCATCGTTTCGGAGTGCGCCAGAGAGAAGCGCTGACGACCAGAGGAAATCCGCCGCATGTTCTTGTTATGAGTGCAACTCCGATTCCAAGGACACTGGCGATTATTTTATACGGAGATCTGGATATTTCCATTATTGATGAGCTTCCTGCCAAAAGACTTCCTATTAAGAATTGTGTGGTGGGAACCTCTTATCGTCCAAAAGCCTATTCTTTTATTGAGAAACAGGTACAGATGGGAAGACAGGCTTATGTGATCTGCCCGATGGTTGAGGAAAGTGAAGGCCTGGATGCAGAAAATGTAACAGATTATGCGAGAAAGCTTAAGGAAGTGCTGCCGGGAGAGATCCGGGTGGATATTCTTCATGGAAAAATGAAGCCAAAAGAAAAGAATAAGATCATGGAAGCATTTGCTTCCGGTGAGATTCAGGTTCTGGTGTCTACAACGGTAGTGGAAGTTGGTGTGAACGTGCCCAATGCAACAGTTATGATGGTGGAAAATGCAGAACGGTTCGGGCTTGCACAGCTGCATCAGCTCAGAGGACGGGTCGGCCGTGGAGAGCATCAGTCATACTGCATTTTTATTCAGGGAAACAATGAGGAAGATACCTCAAAGCGTCTGAAGATCCTTAACGAGTCCAATGACGGATTTTATATTGCAGGAGAGGATCTGAAGCTTCGTGGTCCGGGAGATCTTTTTGGCATCCGCCAGAGCGGACTTATGGAATTTAAGATCGGTGATATTTACAATGATGCGGGGATTCTCAAGAATGCCAGTGAGGCAGCAGGAGAGATCCTGGCACTGGATTTTGATCTCCGTCTGCCGCAGCATGAGGCTCTGAAAGAACGCCTGATGGGATACATGAGCGAAGATCTGGAGAATCTGGGTATATAATTTTTTCTTTACAAAATTTTCAAATCGTAGTATCATTGCATGAGAAAAGATTAACAAAATCCCTTGTAAGGAGGCTATCAAATGGCTAGAACAAAGAAAGCTGCAACCAAGACAACTGTAAAAACGGCTTCAGTAAGCGAGACTCCTGCAAAATCTGTAGTAACCGCATCCGAAGAGAAAGCCGTTAAGGCTGAGACACCGAAGACAGACGATGCAAAAGCTTCTTTAGAGACAAAAGCAGCTGAGAAACCAGTAGAGACCAAGAACGCAGAGGTGAAACCTGTTGAAGAGAAACCGGCAGCTGCCAAGGCAGAAGAACCGGCAAAGAAGACAACAGCTAAGAAAACCACAGCAAGAAAAACGGCTGCTAAAAAAACCACAGCAAAAACAACCACAGCGAAGACAACTGCAACCAGAAGAACTGCTACGAAGAAAGCTGAACCAGCTACAGAGGTATATGTTCAGTACTGGGGCAAAGAAATACATACATCTGAGGTTGCTGACAGAATCAAAAAGATCTGGACAGATGATATGGGCAAAAAAGCTTCTGATCTTAAAGATCTCAAGATCTATATCAAACCAGAAGATAATGGCGCTCATTATGTGATCAATGGAGAGGTTACAGGCTTTATCGGACTGTAATCTAAAAAATTATATCCGTTTCTGACGGCATATGAAATAGCCTGCTATAGTATTAAGCTATAGCAGGCTATTTCTTTTGTGTATTTGACCAATACGCCCATACATGTTATGATTCAATCAACTAATAAACATATAAAACAGATAGGAATAAAAGTATATGAAACAGATATTGTGCTTTGGGGATTCGAATACATGGGGATATGACGGAGAAAGCAAAACAAGACTTCCATGGGGAGTGCGCTGGACAAGCCTTCTTCAGAAAAAACTGAACAGAGATGAATGCAGAGTGATCGAGGAAGGTCTGTGCGGAAGGACAACAGTTTTTGAAGATCCGCTTCGGGATGGCAGAAGAGGCACTGCACTGCTTCCCACTTTGCTGGAAACACATGCACAGGTTGATGTCATAACACTGATGCTGGGAACTAATGACTGCAAAACTGTTTTTGGTGCGTCTGCAGATGTGATCGGAAAAGGAATCATAAGACTTCTGGATCAGATCCAGGAATATGCACCAAAGGCGAAGGTGCTTCTGATGTCTCCAATCTATCTTGGAGAAAAAGTCTGGCAGGAAGGCTACGACCAGAAATTTTCCAGGGAATCTGTAGCTGTTTCCAGAAATCTCCAGGGAGTTTATGAAAAAATAGCGAAGGAACGCCAGATCAGTTTTTTGCCGGCAGCCTCTTATGTGCATTGCTGTGAGGCAGATCAGGAGCATTTAAATGCGGAAGGTCACAGGAAATTTGCGGAAGTAGTATACCGGAAAATTCAGGAACTGCTGTAAAAAAATATTTTTCAGAAATAAAAAAGATGTTGTCCGGCAGCTTTATAAGTACTGTCAGACAGCATCTTTTTTTGCATAAGCTTTGATTAGCTTTGCATGGCAATGGATTTACTTAAAATGGATTAATACTGCTGGCCACCCTGGGAACCGGAACCGCTGGACATCTGGCGCTCCTGCGCTTCAATCATCTTTTTGACCATATAGCCACCTACGGATCCGTTCTGTTTGGAAGTCAGGTTTCCGTTGTATCCGTCTGTAAGCGGAACACCCAGCTCGTTTGCTACCTCATATTTGAAACGGTCAAGTGCGCCCTTTGCTTCCGGTACAACTGCTTTGTTAGAAGAAGTGTTACTTGGCATAATTCATTTCCTCCTTAGTTGTGTTTTGTTTGATGTTACAGTGCTAGTATATGAAAAAACGAAAATAATACACTGGCAGTTAAAGGAAATCAGGATAACAAAAAATCGAATGTATGGTTGCTTTTTTGAAGACAAACGTTATAATGATTTTTACAGCATATAGAATATCGGACATAAAGCGCAAAGGGGGATCCTGTGAAAAAGAAACGTTATCCGACTTACAGACGAAAGACAAAAAAGAAAAAACAACTTATGAAGAAAGTTCTGACAGCCATAGTCCTCTGCGTTGTGCTTGCATTAAGTAATGGCTGGATTCCACCGCGCAGCATTAAGGAAGCGAAAGAACAGGGACAGATTTTTGGCGAGGTACTTTTTTCATATATAGAAGAGAATGCATCGATTCTCTGGGAAGATACGGTCGAAGCTGTTTCGAATGCGATTTCTGATACCTGGAAGAATTCCGAAGATACGATTTCACTGGCACAGATACCGAAATACAGCGGAAATCCGTATGTGGAGCTTGACGGAAATGTTCCGGAGTTTTCGGATGAAAAGAAGAATGGTCCGGCCTATGAATTTTATAGTGAGCTGGATTCCTTAGAACGTTGCGGCTATGCAGAAGCGAAGATCACGACGGAACTGATGCCAACACAAGAGCGTGGAGCAATCGGAATGGTAAAGCCTACGGGATGGCATACGGTGAAATATGACAATGTAGATGGCAGATATCTTTATAATCGTTGTCATCTGATCGGTTATCAGCTTACCGGGGAAAATGCAAACAGAAAAAATTTAATTACAGGAACCAGGTACCTTAATGTAACAGGTATGCTGCCCTTCGAAAATGAAGTGGCTGATTATGTGCGAAACACGGGGAATCCATGCATGTACCGTGTGACACCGGTTTTTGAAGGAGATGACCTGGTTGCAAAAGGTGTGGAGATGGAAGCAGAATCTGTGAAAGATTCCGAAATTTCTTTTCATGTTTTTGTATACAACGTACAACCTGGAATCGGGATCGATTACAGCACAGGAAACAGCTGGAAAGAATGATTGGCTATCGGAGTACTATGAAAATATTAATTTTTCATGAATTTACATGAATTAAATTGCACTTTTTTGGGCGATATGCTAAAATTAGATACAGAGTTACTGGGTTTTAATGATTTACAAGGATAGAAAGGGAAATACCCGAGGGCAGAATGGAGAGGTGAACTATGAATTTAGGAATTATTGCACATAACAGTAAGAAAGTTCTGATTGAAGATTTCTGTATTGCATATAAGAATATCCTTGCCAAACATGAAGTATATGCAACAGGAACAACAGGAAGAAGGATTGAGGAAGCGACCAGCCTCCATGTCCATAAATTTCTTGCCGGAAGTATTGGCGGAGACAAGCAGTTTATGGAGATGGTAGAGCGGCAGGATCTGGATATGGTGATCCTGTTTTATAATCCGGTTATGATTGACCCGGCAGAACCGGACATCATGAGTATTGTTAAACGCTGCGACCAGTATAATATTCCGGTCGCTACGAATATAGCAACTGCGGAGCTCCTGATACTTGGACTGGCCCGCGGTGATCTGGATTGGAGACTGAATCTGAAATGAGAGTAATAGCAGGAAAAGCACGTAGATTAAACTTAAAAACTATTCCCGGAAATGATACAAGACCTACAACAGACCGTATTAAGGAAACTCTTTTTAACATTCTCCAGCCTGAAATACCGGGCTGCAGGTTCCTGGATCTGTTTTCCGGAAGCGGTGCCATTGGAATTGAGGCACTGAGCCGCGGAGCCGAATATGCAGTGTTTGTGGAGAAGAATCCCAAAGCCTGTGCATGTATCCGCGAAAATCTTTCATTTACAAAACTTGCAGAAGGTGGTAAACTGCTGAACATGGATGTGCTGCAGGCTTTACGTTCTCTGGAAGGCGGAGAAACTTTTGATTGTATTTTTATGGATGCGCCGTATGAACAGAATCTGGAACAACCGGTTCTTGAATATCTGTTAGACAGTTCGCTGGCGGATGAGAATACGTTGATCATAATCGAGGAAGAGCTTCACACAGATTTTTCCTATGTTGAAGAAATGGGTTATCATCTGGTTCGCTCCAAGGAATATAAGACCAATAAGCATGTTTTCTTAAAAAAATGAAAGAGAGACAGACATATGATAACAGCAGTATACCCGGGAAGCTTTGACCCGGCAACTTATGGACATCTTGACGTTATCAGACGGGCAAGCGTTTCTTTTGACCGGGTTGTCGTAGGAGTTTTGAATAATTCTGCAAAAAGTCCGTTGTTTTCTGTGGAAGAACGTGTTAAGATACTAGCAAAGGCGACAAAAGATATCCCGAATGTGGAGGTGAAAGCATTCGAAGGTCTGTCAGTGAACTTTGCCAGGGAGAATCATGCCCAGGTGATTGTTCGCGGACTTCGTGCTGTCACGGATTTTGAATACGAGCTTCAGATGGCGCAGACTAACCGTGTTCTTGCGCCGGATGTGGATACTGTTTTTCTCACGACAAGCCTGGAATATGCATACTTGAGCTCCACGATCATGAAAGAGGTTGCTAATTTCGGAGGCGATTTGAGCAAATTTGCTCCGCGTGAGATTATAGAAGCAGTTGAAGAAAAATTGAAAAAAAGAGAAACAGAGAAATAAGGAGAGTGTATTATGAGCAGCAGAATTGAACAGATTATTCAGGAGATTGAAGAGTATGTAGACAGCTGTAAATTCCAGCCTCTTTCTACTACCAAGATTGTAGTGAACAAGGAAGAGATCGAGGAGCTTTTACGTGAACTTCGTCTGAAAACTCCGGATGAGATTAAACGTTATCAGAAGATCATTAGCAATAAGGATGCGATCCTTGAGGATGCACAGTCCAAGGCTGACAGTCTGATCGCAGATGCACAGACCAAGGCTCAGGAGCTGGTTACACAGCATGAGATCATGCAGAAGGCCTATGCACAGGCGAATGAGACGATCAATGCTGCCAACAAGCAGGCTCAGGAGATTCTTGATTCTGCAACACAGGATGCAAACAGCATTCGTCTCAGCGCGATCACATATACAGATGATATGATGGCTAATATCGGTTCTGTCCTGAATCAGACACTGGAAGATGCGGGCGGTAAATATAAGGCATTTATCGATGCTCTGCAGAGTTGTCTTGAGGTTGTAAATCATAACCGTCAGGAGCTGGCTCCTCAGACTGCACAGGCAGCGGCAATTTCCAATACATTCCAGGATGATGACAGCTCCTCTGTAACAAAAGAAGATGAGGATCTGTTAGAGGATATCGGAGAGAACTAAGATCAGAAGTACCACCGCAGCGTTCAGACATTTGGAAATAATGTAGGGAAGCAGGGATAAGCTGTTTTGCAGAACACTTTTGGTCTGAGCCATGATGCAGAGACCGCCGAAGGCTGTCAGCATCATAGAGGAACAGTACTGTATTTTCCACGGGAGCTCTGTAAGAGCGATTCTGTGCAGACCTGTTGTTAATTCAATGGGGGCTGTTAACAGGATTCCGGTCAGAGGCTTGAATGGCCAGTAATAACTGATGCCTGCGAAGATCAGTGAGAACATCAGAATATAGCCCCCGAGACGTGTGATGGTTTCGAAACCGTTCATGATCGAGACATCCAGGATGGCTCCTGCGGAGTCCTGCTGGGATGTCTCTTTTTTTCTCTTTTTGGGTTTGACAGGATTAACTGTATGCCCGCGATATACAAAAAAGCGAAAGAAAAGCATACAGAACACATCGGCAGCAAGAAGAAGGCCTATGATTTTGTCAGGGGGAATACGCTCATCAAGACAATCTCGGGATAAATAAGAGAGAATGAATGCAGGGCTTGCATTACAGGAGAAGGTGAGAAGATATTCTCCCTCTCTTCGGGAAATCTGCTGCTCTATGTAAAGGTCATGTGCAAGTTTGGCGCCCATAGGATAACCGCATAGAAGCCCCAGGATCAGCACATAGAGTCCGGCCGGGGACAGTCCCAGGAGAATTTTTCCAGCGGGAGACAGTGGACGCAGCAGTTTTTGTATGTTGCCGGTTTTTAATAGGATCCCTGTAAGGATCAGAAAAGGCAGAAGTGTCGGGATCATAACGTTTAGCCAGAGACTTAGTCCGTCTTTTGCGGCAGCCAGTGCGTCCTGGGGATGAAGAAGCAGAAAAATCATAAGGCAGAGGCAGAAGAATAAAATTATTTTTTGTTTCATGAAAGCCTGACCTTGCTTTTTTTACAGTATATGATTATTATAGGAATAAATGAATTTAAGAAGTAGAAGGAGGCAGATATTTATGCCAGTATTAGAGAATTGTGAGCCAAAGAGAGTTTTTCATTATTTTGAAGAGATCTGCAAAATCCCGCATGGCTCAGGAAATACGAAACAGATCAGTGATTATCTTGTGAAATTTGCAGAGGATCACGGACTTAAATATGTGCAGGATGAGATGAACAATGTGATCATCTATAAGGCAGGAACGCCTGGATACGAGAATTCACCGACAGTTATCGTCCAGGGCCATATGGATATGGTATGTGAGAAGCGCCCGGATGTATATCATGATTTTACAAAGGACGGACTGAATCTTTCTGTGAAAGACGGTTATGTAACTGCTAACGGAACCACTCTTGGAGGTGACGACGGTATTGCTGTTGCATATGGTCTTGCGCTCCTTGACAGCACAGATATCCCTCATCCACCGCTTGAAGTACTTTTTACAGTTGATGAGGAGATCGGACTTCTTGGCGCGGTAGGACTTGACTGCAGTGCTCTGAAGGGAAGAAGATTCATCAATCTTGATTCAGAGGCTGAGGGAAGCCTGTGGATCAGCTGTGCAGGCGGTCTTTCCGGAATCAGCCATATTCCGGTTCAGCGCGTGGAAGGAGAAGGCGATAAGGTTCAGGTTCGAATCTGCGGACTTATGGGCGGACATTCCGGAGCTGAGATCAATAAGAACAGAGCCAACGCCAATAAGCTTATGGGACGTTTCCTGTATGGCCTTAAGAAAAAAGCAGATTATGCTATTATCTCCCTTGCAGGCGGACAGAAGGATAATGCCATTACAAGAGACTGTACCGTAGAATTTCTCACAGATGCAGCAGAAGAAGTAAAGGCTTACGCGAAAGAGCTTCAGGAGCAGCTCCGTGAAGAGTATGCAGGCTCTGACGAAAACATCACGATTGAAGTGGCAGAAGAAGGAACAGCTTGTGCTCAGATACTTCATCCTACAAGTCAGGAGAAAATCGTATTCTATCTTCAGAACATACTGTTTGGTATTCAGAAGATGAGTGGAACCATCGCTGGTCTTGTGGAAAGCTCCAGCAATATCGGAATTCTCCACCTGGATGAGGATGAGCTTTTTGCAAGCTCCAGCGTAAGAAGCTCTGTAGACGCAGCATGCAAAGCCCTGTCTGACAAGCTTGAATATCTGACCGAATTCCTTGGCGGCGAGTATGAGATCCAGGGAGCATATCCGGCATGGGAATATCGCAAGGAGTCTCCGCTGCGAGATAAGATGGTTGTGATCTTTGAAGAAATGTATGGACATAAGCCGGAGGTTGTTGCAATTCATGCAGGACTTGAGTGCGGTCTCTTCTATAAGAAGATGGAAGGACTTGACTGTGTATCTCTGGGACCGGATATGAAAGATATTCATACTTCTGAGGAAGTGTTAAGTATCGCTTCCACAGAGAGAGTATGGAATTATCTTGTAAAAGTTCTTGAAAATCTGAAAGACTGATATTTTTGATTAAGGGTTATAATGCTCCGAAGTGGATGAAAAAGCATCTGCTTCGGAGCGTTTTGCTTTATGAAAAATAAATGATATAAAAATATTCATAAAATACGGCCCCCTGCATATATATAGATTTGTGGATGCATCACACAATAAGAAAATTTTTCTATGATTTTTTAATAAAAAAATTATAAAGAATCCCTATTTTTTCGAAACATATGTTATAATAAAAAATGTATGCCGCTGTCAACAGGGACAAAATACGGCTGACAGCAGATTATAAGGAGCGAGCAACATGGAAATACAGTTATGGAGAAGTATCCTATGCCCTTACGAGCTGGCTGTCAAGGAACTGACAGTCAAATTTGAACATATGATAGAAGAGTATCGTGAAAATGATCGCTATTCGCCCATTGAGCAGGTCAGTGGAAGAGTAAAAAGTGTCTCCAGTATTCTGGAGAAGATGCAGCGCAAGCATATTCCGATCGAACAGATGGAGACCGAAGTGGAGGATCTGGCAGGTGTAAGGATCATCTGCCAGTTTGAGGAAGATATTGATACTGTAGCAGCGATTATCCGTCGAAGAACAGATATGGAGGTCAAGAGTGAGAAAAATTATCTGACACATATCAAGCAGAGCGGATATCGAAGCTATCACATGATACTTTATTATACCGTAGAGACGATCGATGGACCCAAGAAGCTGCAGGTAGAGATTCAAATCCGTACCATGGCAATGAATTTCTGGGCAACGATTGAGCATTCTCTGCAGTACAAATATAAAGGCGACATGCCGCCTCATGTGGCAGAACGTCTCAGCAAGGCTTCGGATGCGATCATCTCTCTGGATCATGAGATGTCTTCTGTCCGGAATGAGATCATGGATGCACAGAACTCATCACAGATGCAGTCTAATCTGGTGAAAGATATCCTGAATAATATTGAGAATCTTTATCGCGTTTCCAGCGAGCGGGAGGTCAGCAAGATCCAGGATGAGTTTCTGCGGGTATTCAAGACCAAGGATCTCCGGCAGCTGGAGAGATTCCACAGACAGCTGGATATCATTGCCGAAGGTTATCGCGCGCAGGCTGTACATCACAGTATGTGAGCATTTCACAGCGGTATTAACCATTCAGAAATCTGAAAATATACATACATATGAGGAATTATAAATGCAGGATTTTTTACCGGTTACAAGGGAAGATATGGAGTCAAGAGGCTGGGAAGAGGTTGATTTTGTCTATGTGACAGGCGATGCCTATGTAGATCATCCCTCTTTTGGATCTGCCATCATCGGACGGCTTCTGGAAAGCAGAGGCTATCGTGTTGGCATGATCCCTCAGCCGGACTGGCGAAAAAAAGAGAGTATCCAGGTGTTCGGGGAACCACGCCTGGGTTTTCTTGTTACAGCCGGAAACATGGATTCCATGGTGAATCACTATACAGTTTCCAGGAAACATCGAAGCACAGATGCCTATTCTCCGGGCGGGAAGATGGGACTAAGACCAGATCGGGCCTGTGTAGTTTACAGTAATCTGATTCGTCAGATTTATAAGCATACACCGATCATTCTCGGCGGAATTGAGGCGAGTCTTCGCCGACTGGCTCATTATGATTACTGGGAAAATAAGGTTAAGCACAGCATACTGATTGATTCCGGCGCAGATCTGATCTCGTATGGAATGGGTGAACACTCTATCCTCGAGATCGCAGAAGCATTGCAGAGCGGAATTCCGGTTCAGGAGATCACATATGTGGCAGGAACCGTTTTTAAAAGTCATGATATTGGCAGAGTTTATGAACCTTTGATCCTTCCGGATTTTGATCAGGTGCAGACAGATAAAAAGGCTTATGCGGACAGCTTTGCAACGCAGTATCGGAATACAGATCCTTTTACAGCGAAGCCTCTGGCGGAATCCTATGGGAACCGTGGATATGTGATACAGAATCCGCCAGCTCTACCGCTGTCGGAGACAGAAATGGATGATGTGTATGATCTTCCCTATACAGGACAGTATCATCCAATGTATCAGAAAGATGGCGGAATTCCGGCACTGAAGGAGATCAAATTCAGCCTGACCAGCAACAGAGGCTGCTTCGGAAGCTGCAATTTCTGTGCGCTGACCTTTCATCAGGGACGGATCCTTCAGACCAGAAGTCATGAATCCATTCTGAAAGAAGCTGCGCGGATGACGGAAGATCCGGATTTTAAAGGATATATCCACGATGTAGGAGGACCTACCGCTGATTTTCGTCATCCTTCCTGTAAAAAGCAGCTTACAAAGGGCGTATGTAAGGACAGGCAGTGCCTGTTTCCATCTCCCTGTAAGAATCTTAACGTTGATCATAAAGATTATCTTCAGCTTCTCCGGAAAGTCCGAAATCTTCCGAAAGTCAAGAAAGTTTTTGTACGCTCCGGAATCCGTTTTGATTATCTCATGGCAGACCCGGATAAGACTTTTCTCAATGAACTTGTGAAATATCATGTAAGCGGACAGCTGAGAGTGGCCCCGGAGCATGTTTCCGATGAAGTTCTCAAATACATGGGAAAACCGAAGCATGCCGTATATGAGGGATTTCTTAAAGAATACGAAAAAGCTAACGCCAGAACAGGGAAGCAACAGTATGCAGTTCCATATTTTATGTCGTCTCATCCGGGCTGTACGATGAAGGAGGCTGTGAAGCTTGCGGAATATGTGCGGGATCTTGGATTTACGCCGGAACAGGTACAGGATTTTTATCCGACGCCATCAACACTGTCTACCTGTATGTACTATACGGGAATTCATCCCCTTACAGGCGAAAAGGTCTATGTACCGAAGAACCCACATGAAAAAGCGATACAGCGTGCTCTGATGCAATATAAAAATCCGGAGAACCGTGAGCTGGTGCTGGAAGGACTTAAGATGACCGGGCGGATGGATCTGGTAGGATTCGGACCGAAATGCCTGATTCGCCCAAGAGAGCTTCGGGGCAAAAATGAGGACGGCAGAACTTCAGGAAAACGTTCCGGTAACGCAAATAGCAGAAAGGCATCGGGAAAAAATACCGGTCATTTTTCAAAACAGGCACCAAAAACACAGGTAAGGAGTTCCACACATGAAAAATACAAAAAAAACAAAAATAAAAAAAGGTGATTTCGGCTATTTCAGCAGTGAAAAAAAGAGACGCCTTCTGATCACTGCAGGCCTTTTTTCCCTGCCTCTTATCATCTTTTTTACAGCATGGGCGGTTAATGGTACGCGAATGACCGTATGGACAGTGCTGACAGTAGTGGGCTGTCTTCCGGGCTGTAAGTCCATGGTAAGCCTGATCATGATCCTGATGCGCCATCCCATGGATGAGAAACTTTACCGGGAGATCCGGGAGCATGCCAAAGATCTGGTGATGTCCTATGAGATGTATATGACCTTTTATGAAAAGAGCGGTTATCTGGATGCGGTTGCCGTATGCGGAAATACGGTGGTAGGCTATACCAGTGATCCGAAGGCTGATATCGCATATCTGGCAGAACAGTCTCAGAAGATCGTACGCAAAAACGGCTATAAGGTTGATGTGAAGATCCTGAAAGACCTGAAACCATATCTGGAACGTCTGGATTCTATGAATGAGCATAAGGAATCTTTAAGAAGCGGAATTAAATTTACACCGGATGACCGCTATCCGGAGCTTTCCAGGGAAGAGCTGATCAAGCATACGATCCTGGCAATCTGTCTGTAGGAGCATTATATAATGAAAGAATTTATCATTAACGATAACGAGGCCGGACAGCGTTTTGACAAATATCTGGCGAAGCTTCTCAGAGAAGCACCGAAGAGCTTTTTTTATAAAATGATGCGTAAGAAAAATATCACTTTGAATGGAAAGAAAGCAACCGGAAATGAGAAGCTGATCTCAGGAGATCATGTGAAATTATTTTTGAGTGATGAAACCTTTGAGAAATTCAGCGGAAGTATTCCGGCACCGAGAGCGAAGCATTCGTTGGATATCATCTATGAGGATGAGAATATCCTGCTGATCAATAAACCTGCTGGAATGCTTTCCCAGCCTGCAGATGACGGAACTCCGTCGCTGGTGGAATATCTGACGGGATATCTTCTGGACAGTGGAAGCCTTACGGAAGATGATCTCAGAACATTCCGGCCATCTGTGTGCAATCGTCTGGACCGGAACACCAGTGGCCTTATTGCCGCAGGAAAAAGTCTTGCAGGGCTTCAGGAGCTTTCGGATATGTTTAAATCAAGAAACCTGCATAAGTATTATCTGTGCCTTGTGGAAGGGGTTCTGAAGCAGGAAAAACATATCCGGGGACATCTGACGAAAGATAAAAAAAGCAATAAAGTAACGATACATAAAGAAGAAAGAGAAGGCGCGCTGCCCATAGAGACGAGATATTTTCCATTGGGAGATAATGGAAAAAGGACGCTTCTGAAGGTGGAGCTGATTACCGGCCGTGCACATCAGATCCGTGCACATCTCGCTTCAGAAGGTCATCCGATCATCGGAGATCCCAAATATGGAAAAACAGCCGGAAGAGTGAAAAGCCAGCTACTTCATTCTTTCCGTATGGAATTTCCGGCCGTGAAGGGTACACTTTCATATCTTACGGGAAAAGCTTTTACAGCACCGGTACCGGAGATCTTTCTTGAAGTATTAAAAAAGGAACAGTTGGAGGAAAGCTATTATGAAAATCTGGAATGAAATATGGGATTATGTGAAGATGATCATCATTGTGGTGGTCGTAGTCCTGGTTATTAACAATGTGGTGCTGATCAATGCGAAGATTCCGTCTGAATCTATGGAGAATACGATCATGACAGGCGACCGTATCTTTGGTTTCCGGCTGGCCTATGGTTTTAATATGGATCTGTTCGGAAATGAGATTTCCAAGAAATGGAAAGATCCGGAGCGTTTTGACATTGTGATCTTCAAGTATCCGGATGATGAATCCCAGCTTTTCATCAAACGAATCATTGGTCTCCCGGGAGACAAGGTGGAGATCAAAAACGGTAAAGTTTATATTAATGATTCGGAGACTCCGCTGGATGATTCTTTTGTGGCGGAAACGCCGTTTGGAAGCTTTGGCCCATATGAGGTTCCGGAGGACTGCTATTTTATGATGGGTGATAACCGGAACAATTCCAAGGATTCCAGGTACTGGGAAAATACCTTTGTGCGGTTTGACCAGATCGTTGGAAAAGCAGAGATACGATATTTCCCATCGATCAAATTACTGAATTAGAAGGCGGGCTAAGTTATGGCAACATGGAACAGCAGAGGACTAAGAGGTTCCACACTTGAGGAGCTGATCAACCGTACCAATGACCAGTACCGTGAAAAAGGCCTGGCCCTGATCCAGAAGATTCCAACCCCCATCACGCCGGTGAAAATGGACAAGAACAGCCGTCACATTACACTGGCCTATTTTGAACAGAAAAGTACAGTAGACTACATCGGAGCAGTACAGGGCATTCCTGTCTGCTTCGATGCAAAGGAATGCTGTGTAAAGACCTTTCCCCTTGCGAACATTCATCCTCACCAGGTAGCTTTTATGGAAGAGTTTGAAAAGCAGAAGGGGATTGCTTTTTTTCTGATCTATTTCAGCGCAGACAATGTTTTTTACTATCTTACCCTTCGTAAACTGAAGGAATTCTGGAACCGGATGGAAGCAGGCGGAAGAAAAAGTTTTCGCAGGGAAGAGCTGGATGATGAATTTTATCTCCCCGGGAGAAGTGGGTTTCTGGTACCTTATCTGGAGGGAGTCCAGAAAGATCTGCAATTACGGGATTGACTTTTGGAAAAGTTTCCTATATAATCTAATTTAAGTTTTTCCTGTGGTAGCATGGTAGCGAACTAAAGTAAACCACATGGAATTTCAAAATGTTTTACGGAGGAGATCATCATGCAGCGTATTTTTCATACACCTGAAGGTGTGCGGGACATTTATGGAGAGGAATGCAGCCGCAAGAAACGGCTCCAGAAGGAGCTGCACCAGGTGTTTTCAAGATATGGATATGAAGATATAGAGACACCAGGTTTTGAATATTTTGAAGTTTTCAGCAATGAAGTCGGAACGATTCCATCCAAGGATCTTTATAAATTTTTTGACAGAGAGGGTAATACACTTGTCCTCAGACCGGACTTCACACCGTCTGTTTCCAGAGCGTGTGCAACTTATTTTGATCCGGAGAACGGACCGGTGAGTCTCTGCTATACCGGAAATACTTTTATCAATAATTCCAGTTACAGAGGTCAGATGAAAGAGAGCACCCAGATGGGTGTGGAACATATCGGCGATGATTCCGCAGCAGCAGATGCAGAGATTCTTGCCATGACTGTAGAATGTCTGAAGGCAGCAGGCCTTACGGAATTTCAGGTCAGTGTGGGACAGGTAGACTATTACAAGTCTCTTCTTGCTGAGGCTGATCTGGAACCGGAGATGGAAGAACATCTTCGTGAACTGATCTCACAGAAGAATTATTTTGGTGTGGAGGAGCTTCTTAAGGGACAGAATTTAGGTGAGAGCCTTTCCGAAGTTTTTGCAGAGCTTCCACAGATGTTTGGTTCCGCTGAGGTTCTTGAAAAGGCCAGAAAGCTTACCACCAATCCGGAGGCACTGGCAGCTGTCAAGCGTCTGGAAGAAATCTATGAGATACTGAAGATTTATGGCTGCGAGAAATATATTGCTTTTGATTTCGGTATGCTCAGTAAATTCCGCTATTATACAGGAATTATTTTCCAGGCTTATACATATGGAACCGGCGAACCTCTGATCAAAGGTGGTCGTTACAATGAGCTGATGAAGCATTTCGGTAAACCGGCTTCTTCTATCGGTTTTGCTATTGTGGTGGATAACCTGATGCTTGCGCTTTCCAGACAGAAGATTTCTGTTCCGGCTGAAGGCAAAACCGTCGTGATCACATATGGAAAAGATGAACTGAAGGAAGCCATCGAAGAAGCAATGAAGCTTCGAAGCGAAGGGAAAAATGTGGCATTACGCCAGGCAAAGGAGGAGCAGGACTGATGAGATATCTTACATTTGCCCTCACAAAAGGGCGTCTGGCTAATAAGACACTGGATATGTTTGAGAAGATCGGAATCACATGTGAAGAGATGCGCGACAAGGATTCCCGTAAGCTTATTTTTACCAACGAGGAACTGAAACTGAAATTTTTCCTTGCAAAAGGACCGGATGTACCAACCTATGTTGAGTATGGTGCAGCAGATATCGGTATTGTAGGTAAAGATACGATCTTGGAGGAAGGACGTAAACTTTACGAGGTCATGGATCTTGGATTCGGAGCCTGCCGCATGTGTGTATGCGGACCGGAGAGTGCAAGAGAGGTTCTTAACAACAATCAGCTGATCCGTGTGGCAACCAAATATCCGAACATTGCCAAAGATTATTTCTATAATAAAAAGCACCAGACTGTTGAGATCATCAAGCTGAACGGTTCCATTGAGCTGGCGCCTATCGTAGGGCTTTCCGAGGTGATCGTGGATATCGTGGAAACAGGAAGTACGCTTCGTGAAAATGGTCTGAAGGTTCTGGAAGAGGTCTGCCCGCTGTCTGCACGCATGGTAGTCAACCAGGTGAGCATGAAGATGGAAGATGAGCGTATCCGCAAGCTGATCACAGAGCTTCGAAATGTGGTAAAATAATCTCCTATCATACGGAGGATCAAATACAGAAAGAAGGCAGAGATTTATTATGCGTAAGGTAAAACTGACCAAAGAATCCACAAAAGATATTCTGGAGAATCTTTTAAAGAGAAGTCCGAATAATTACGGCAAATTTGAAGATGCAGTAGCTGATATCCTCACAAAGGTAAGAGCCGAGGGAGATGCAGCACTCTTTGAGTATACAAAAGAGTTTGATAAAGTTGAAGTAACAAAAGAAACGATCCGTGTCACACAGGAGGAGATCGATGAGGCTTATACTCTGGTTGATCCATCCCTGATCGATGTGATCCGCAAGGCACTTGTCAATATCCGGAGCTTCCATGAGAAACAGCTTCAGAACAGCTGGTTTACAAGCACAACAGACGGAACCATGCTTGGACAGAAGGTAACAGCACTGAACCGGGTTGGTGTTTATGTTCCGGGTGGAAAAGCAGTGTATCCATCTTCTGTTCTGATGAACATCGTACCGGCCAAAGTGGCAGGTGTTGACCGGATCGTCATGACAACACCTCCTGGAAAAGACGGCAAAGTGAATCCAAGTACACTGGTAGCTGCCAATGAGGCTGGTGCAGATGAGATCTACAAGGTCGGAGGTGCACAGGCAATCGGTGCGCTTGCATATGGAACGGAGAGCATTCAGAAAGTTGATAAGATCGTAGGTCCGGGAAATATTTTTGTTGCCCTGGCAAAAAAAGCAGTTTACGGTCACGTAAGCATTGATTCCATTGCAGGTCCAAGTGAGATTCTGGTTCTTGCAGATGAGACAGCAAATCCGCATTATATTGCAGCGGATCTTCTTTCCCAGGCTGAGCATGATGAGATGGCATCAGCGATCCTGATCACCACAAGTGAGGAATTTGCAGATCAGGTAGATGCAGAAGTAAAAGGCTTCGTGGAGAAGCTTTCCCGAAAAGCGATCATTGAGAAATCTCTGGAGAATTTTGGCTATATCCTGATCGCAGAGGATATGGATGAGGCGATCGAGGCTGCCAATGAGATCGCTTCTGAGCATATGGAGATTGTTACGAAGAATCCATTTGAGGATATGATGAAGGTACGGAATGCAGGTGCTATTTTTATCGGTCAGTACAGCTCTGAACCGCTGGGAGATTACTTTGCAGGACCGAACCATGTACTTCCGACCAACGGAACTGCGAAATTTTTCTCCGCACTTTCTGTAGATGATTTTATTAAAAAGTCCAGCATTGTATACTATTCCAGAGAAGCACTGAAAAAGATTCACAAGGATATTGTTCAGTTTGCCACATCTGAGCAGCTGACTGCACATGCGAATTCCATTGCTGTTCGTTTCGAGGACGAGGATAAGGAGAACGACTGATGCCAAGAGAAGCATTGATTGAGAGAAATACAAAAGAAACCCAGATCAGGCTGAAATTAAATATTGACGGAACCGGAACTTCTGACATTGAGACAGGAATCGGATTTTTCGATCACATGCTGGATGGTTTTACCCGCCATGGCCTTTATGATCTTGATCTGAAAGTTAACGGAGATCTGCATGTGGACGATCATCATACCATAGAGGATACAGGTATTGTTCTTGGAAATGCGATCCGGGAAGCTGTGGGCGATAAAAAAGGTATTAAACGTTACGGCAGCTGTATTCTTCCTATGGATGAGGTACTGGTACTTTGTGCGGTAGACCTTTCCGGCAGACCGTATCTTGGATGGGATGCTGAATTTTCCACAGAGAAGATGGGAGATATGGCAACGGAGATGGTAAAAGAATTCTTCTATGCGGTATCTTACTCTGCTGCTATGAACCTTCATATCAAGGTTCTGTCCGGCGGAAACAGCCATCATGTGGCAGAGGCTATGTTTAAGAGCTTTGCAAAGGCTCTTGATGCGGCTACACAGTATGATTCCCGAATCACAGATGTACTTTCCACAAAGGGAAGTCTCTGATACAAAGGAGAGGTTATGAATAAACAGTTGATTCCCTGCCTGTATCTTCACTCTGAGAAGGCAGTGACAGGATTTGGACAGAGAAATCTTTTCGGCGACGGTGATGTAGAGACCCTTGCAAAGTTTTACAGGGATAACGGAGCAGATGAGCTTCTTGTCTTTGACTTTTCTTCGGCAGATGCAGAGCATGATCGTGCCATCGGAAAAATCCGTGATATCTGTAAAAGTGCGGAGATTCCAGTGATCGCAGCCGGAAATATCAAACGTGTGGAAGATGTAAAGAAACTGATCTATGCAGGATGTGCCCGGGTTGTTCTGAATTTTTCAAAAGAAAGCAATATTGAACTTCTGGAAGAGGTATCCAGACGTTTCGGAAAAGACCGTATGGTGATCAGCATTTCAGATTTTAAAGAATTCACAGAGAATCAACAGCTGATCGAAGAATATGCAGACCGTATCCTGGCACTGGATACACTGCAGGGAGAAATTGCAGCGATCTCAAATATACCGATTATTCTTCATACAGATGAAAGCTCCAACGATAAGATCATGAAGCTTCTGGAAGATCTGGCCGTTTCCGGACTCTGCGGTGCATATGTGAGCAGCATGGAAGTTGATCTCCATGCACTGAAAGAAAGCTGTGAGAAAGCAGGAATCCCGGTCAATACCTTTAAAAGTAATATTGCATGGTCAGACTTCAAGCTGAACAGTGCTGGAATGGTTCCGGTCATTGTTCAGGATTACCGGACAGATGAAGTACTGATGCTGGCGTACATGAATGAGCTGGCTTTCAATACCACACTGAAGCTTGGGAAAATGACCTACTGGAGCCGCAGCAGGAATGAACTCTGGACAAAGGGACTGACCTCCGGGCATGTACAGTATGTGAAATCTCTGACTATTGACTGTGATAATGACACCATCCTTGCAAAGGTGGATCAGATTGGTGCTGCCTGCCATACCGGAAACCGTACCTGCTTCTTTAAGCCTCTGGTGCAGAAGGAATACAATGATACCAATCCTCTTCATGTATTCCAGAAGGTATACGATGTGATCGCAGACCGAAGGGAAAATCCGAAGGAAGGTTCCTATACGAGTTATCTTTTTGACAAGGGAATCGATAAGATCCTCAAAAAAGTCGGAGAGGAATGCACAGAGATCGTCATTGCGGCTAAGAATCCGGATAAAGAAGAAGTAAAATATGAGATTTCGGATTTTCTTTATCATATGATGGTTCTTATGGTAGAAAAGGGCGTCAGCTGGGAAGACATTACCAGTGAGCTTTCCAAGAGATAAAAAATGTTCCTTTTAAAAGTATTTTCGCGAATTCAGAGAAATTCTGGAAGGTTTTCATGTACAAGTTCGGTTAGGCATGATATACTTACTCAAAATGAGTGCGGAAATACAGAGATAAAAGAAAGGAAAACGGCCAATGATCAAAATTGATGACTGGGTGATAGAAAAGGGAGAGAAAGCACAGGGTGAGATCAAAATCACAGGAGGTGGCATGAGCATGCCGGCAACTGTGATCTGCGGAGTGGAGGATGGACCGACGATTCTGATCACAGCAGGTGTACATAGTGCGGAATACGTAGGAATTCAGGCTGCCATGGAACTGGCTAAAGAGTTTCAGCCAGAGGATCTGAAGGGAAATGTGATCGTGATTCCTCTTGTCAATGTCAGCGGATTTGAGCACAGGACCATGAGTATGGTTTACGAGGATGGCAAGAATCTGAACCGTGTATTCCCGGGAGACCCGAACGGAACAGCTGCTGACCGTATCGCCCATACAATGGTAACGAAGCTTTTTTCTATAACAGATTATTATATTGATCTTCACAGTGGTGACGGATATGAACAGCTGCATCCATATGTATATTATGTAGGTGTTGTGGATGATGAAACAGCAGATGCTTCCCTCCATATGGCAAGACACATTGGCGTGAAATATGTAGTTCGCTCTACAACTGCGACAGGTGGTGCTTACAATTACGCAGCTTCTCTTGGAATCCCTAGTATTCTCATTGAACGTGGCGGGCAGAGCTATTGGACCTGGGAAGAGGTGGAACAGGATAAGCGGGATGTACGCCATCTGGTGCTTCACCTTCAGGGAAAAAAATGTCACGGTCTGAAACATTATCGTCAGATGCTTCTTGAGAATGTTGTTTACGAATATGCGCCGTATACCGGATGCTGGTATCCGTCCAAGAAGCCGGGTGAATATTTCTTCAAGGGAGAAGATTTAGGAGAGCTGAGAGATTATCATGGAAACATTCTTTATACTTCCATTGCTACTGAGAATGGAGTAGTACTTTATCAGACAGCAAGTTTAAATATTATCGAGGACGGTCCAATGATCGCATATGCCGCGATCACAGAAACTTTGACCTGATCTTAACCCAAAAACCTATGTTTAACTTTGAAATTCTGTTGAGAATTGAACGCAGTTAAACATAGGCTTTTTTGCTCAGACAGGATATTTTGTGCAATATACATAATGGGGTATCTGTATTTTATGTAAAATACCCAACAGGGTATAGGTATATTTCCGAAAATTCAACGAAAAAGTTAAAAGATTTAAAAAAAATTAACATTTTTCTATAGACAGGAAACATTCTCTATAATATAATAAATCCGTAATTTAATAGCATTTGCTGATTTTTCATATCAGTCGTTGCAAGTTCCGCAAGGATTAATAGGGAAACCGGTGTAAATCCGGTACGATCCCGTCACTGTAATGGGGAATCCTCAGATGAATGCCACTGGCCTGGTGCGCGTAATAGAGCCGGGAAGGTGTCTGAGGGTAAGGAGCCTTAGTCAGGAGACCTGCTTGCAATTGTCCAGGAATGATTCTTACGGAAGATAGGAAGCATGCTTTTTGTGCCCGTTATTTCGTCACGGGCTTTTTTTGTGCGTATTTCTTAATTTTTCATGCAAATTCTGCATATTAGAGTCCCCTATATTTACTGATCTGATACTTACTTTTCGACAGAACGGCTGTGTTAAAAATCGCAACAAATGAGGAAAGGAGTAAAACGTGACAAAGAAACAAGTAGGAAAAAGATTTCTCCAGATCATCATCGTATTATTTGGAATCAGCTTTTTCACATTTGGACTGACCTACCTGTCACCTGGTGATCCTGCGGAGATCATGCTGACAGAGTGTGGTAATCTTCCGACACCGGAGCTTCTGGAGCAAACGAGACATGAGCTTGGTCTTGACCAGCCGTTTCTTGTACAGTATGGTTCCTGGCTGAAAGGTGTTGTTACAGGAGATATGGGACAGTCCTATTCTTTCAAAATGCCGGTAACAGATAAGCTGGTATCCTGTTTCTGGCCAACACTTAAGATGTCGCTTCTGGCACTTCTTATGATGGTCATCATTTCCATACCACTGGGAATTCTGGCAGCTGTATATCAGAATAAATTCCCGGACTATTTTGTAAGAGGTATCACTTTCGTCGGAGTATCCGTACCAAGCTTCTGGCTGGGACTTATTCTTCTCAGTATTTTTGGTGTGCAGCTTCGATGGATCAATGTAGCAGGAGGAAGTACCGATTTTAAATCCATGATCCTTCCGGCGCTGACTCTTGCACTTGCCATGTCTGCGAAATATACCCGTCAGGTAAGAAGTGCTGTGCTTGAGGAACTTCATCAGGATTATGTAACTGGTGCCAGAATGCGTGGAATCAAAGAAAGTGTGATTCTCTGGAAGCATGTTCTTCCGAATGTAATGCTTCCGCTGGTAACGCTTCTGGGACTTTCCCTTGGAAGTCTTCTTGGAGGTACTGCAGTTGTAGAGATCATTTACAACTGGCCTGGAATGGGAAATATGGCTGTAAAAGCTATTTCCTGCAGAGACTATCCTCTTGTACAGGGCTATGTACTGTGGATCGCAATTCTCTACATGTGCATTAACCTGCTTGTGGATCTGTCCTATACTTATCTCGATCCAAGACTTAAGGAGGATAGATAATTGAAAAAGGTATTACAAGTATTTAAAGAAAATAAGCAGTTTACTCTTTTCTTTATTCTGGGTCTTGTGGTGATCGGCGTTGCGATTTTTGCTCCGCAGCTTGCCCCGTATGATCCGCTGGATGCAGTTATGACCGAATCACTGCAGGAACCAAGCTCTGCACATCCTTTTGGAACAGATAAGCTTGGCCGAGATCTTCTGTCCCGTGTTATCTTCGGAACAAGAACTTCTCTTATCATGACCTTATGCCTGGTTGCAGTGATTTTTGTGATCGGTACATTTTTAGGAGTCATCGCCGGATATTTCGGCGGCGTTGTTGACGCAGTTATCATGCGTATCGCAGATATGATGATCTCCTTCCCGGGTCTTGTACTGGCTATCGCCATTGCCGGTATGCTTGGACCGAACCTTGTGAATGCCGTTATCTCCATCGCGGCTGTAAGCTGGACAAAGTATGCCCGTCTTGCAAGAAGTATGGTTTTAAAAGTCAAGAAGAGTCTTTATATAGAGGCAGCAGTTGTAAACGGAACGAAAACATGGAAAATTCTTCTTGTTCACGTTCTTCCGAACATGGTTACACAGATGGTGGTAACTGCGGCAGCAGATATCGGAACCATGATGCTGGAGCTGGCTTCCCTTTCATTCCTGGGATTTGGTGCAACAGCACCGACACCGGAGTGGGGACTGATGCTTAACGAAGGAAGAACCTACATGGCAAAAGCGCCATGGCTTATGATCTATCCTGGTATCGCAATCGTGATCTGTGTTGTTGTTTTCAACATGCTTGGAGACAGCATCCGTGATGTACTGGATCCGCGTCAGGATTAAATAAACCAAACCGTAATTTTATGTAACAAACCAACACCCAATAGTTAGTATTTATCTTTAGGAGGATGAAATGAGAAATAACGTAGTAAAAAAAGTGCTGGCTGCTACACTTGCATGCATGATGACTTTTTCCATGACAACAATGGCTCAGGCGAAAGGTGACAAAAACAGTGATAAAGAGATCACTATCGGAGTAACAAGCTTCGCAGATACACTGGAGCCGACAGAGCAGTATTTCAGCTGGGTAGTTTCCCGTTATGCGATCGGTGAGTGCCTCACAAAATTCGATGAAAACGGTGAGATCGTTCCATGTCTTGCAGAAGAGTGGGAGAACAGTGACGATGGAAAAACATGGACATTTAAGATTCGTGAGGGTGTAAAATTCTCCAATGGAGATGACATGACACCAGAGATGGTTAAGGCTTCCATCGAGCGTACTGCTGAGAAGAGCGATCGTGTTCCAGAGTTCTTTGATCTTGACAGTATCGAAGTTGACGGACAGAACCTTGTGTTCCATCTTAACAGAGCCAATGCAAACATGGCAGGATGTCTTGCAGACCCGTTGTTCCTGATCGTTGATACAAATGTAGATGACTCCACATTTGCAATGGAGGGACCAATCTGTACAGGTCCTTACGCAGTAGAGTCTTTCAGCCCGACAGATTCCTGTGTTGTAGTAAAAAATGAGAATTACTGGGATGGCGAAGTCCCACTTGACAAAGTTACACTGAAATGTGTTGATGACCAGACAACACGTTCTATGGCTCTTCAGACAGGCGAGATCGATATCGCTTACAACCTGAAAACAGAGAACCTGGTAGAGTTCGAGGGAAATGATAACTATGAGATCCAGGAGCTTCAGTCTCTTCGTTCCACATATGCATTTATGAACCAGAGTGAGGGACGTGCTCTCAGCGACAAAGCACTTCGCCAGGCACTTCTTCGCGGTCTTGACAAAGAAACATACTGTAACACTCTTCTTGAGGGTGGCGCAACAGCTGGTAAAGCTCCGGTTCCGCCAACACTTGATTTTGGTTTTGATGAGCTGAATGATGAGAATGCTTATGATCCGGATGGCGCTAAGAAGATTCTTGAGGAGGCTGGATACAAAGATGTTGATGGTGACGGATTTGTAGAGACTCCGGACGGAGATCCGCTTGTTCTTGATTTCGTTATTTATACAAGCCGTGCGGAGCTTGGTGTATATGCACAGGCAGCACAGGCCAGCCTGAAAGAGATCGGTATCAACGTAAACCTTAACACTGTAAGTTACGAGACACTTCTTGACATGAGAGATTCCGGTCAGTATGACCTTCTTATCTGGAACGTACTTGTTGCAAATACAGGTGATCCTGAGAACTACTTAAGAGAGAACTGGTACAGCTCTTCTGCAAACAACACAGCCGGCTACAACAATCCGGATGTAGACAAGCTTCTCGATGAGCTTGCACAGACTTTCGATGAGGACAAGAGAAAAGATCTGATCGTTGACATCCAGCAGGATATCATGGACGATGCAGCAACTGTATTCTTTGGTTATGAGACAACTTACCTCTTCTCCAACAAGAAGGTAACCGGTGTCAAGATGTATCCGATGGATTACTACTGGCTGACAAAGGATATCACTCTTGCTGAGTAAAGGAGCGCTTATTTATGCTTGAAATCAAGGATCTTTCAATCCGGTATGGAAAGCAGACACCTACTGTTGAGCATTTCAACCTTTCTATGAAAAAAGGTGAGATCATTAGTGTGGTAGGAGAGAGTGGAAGTGGAAAAACAACCGTTATCCGTGCTGTTCTCGGCGCACTTGCCGGGGGCGGCCGGGTAAGTGCCGGAGATATTCAGTTTAACGGACATTCCCTGCTTTCCAATACAAAGGATGAATGGAGAAATTTAAGAGGTACCCGCATTTCCATGATTTTCCAGGACTGCGGTGGAACCCTGAATCCGATCCGTAAAATCGGAAGTCAGTATGTGGAGTATATCTGTACACATACTGATGTATCCAAAGCAGAGGCATGGAAAAAAGGATGTACCATGCTTCAGAAAATGCGTCTTCCTGACGCAGAAAATATCATGAAAAGTTATCCGCACCAGCTTTCCGGTGGTATGCGCCAGCGAGTTGGTATTGCGATGGCTATGACCTTTAATCCGGAACTTCTTCTGGCTGATGAGCCGACCAGTGCTCTGGATGTTACCACACAGGCACAGATCGTCCGTCAGATGATGGAGCTTCGCGATGATTTCGGAACCGGTATCATCATTGTTACTCATAATATCGGTGTGGCTGCATACATGGCAGATCAGCTGGTGGTTATGCAGCATGGTAAGGTTGTAGACCAGGGAACAAGGGATGAGGTCATGAATCATCCGACAAGTGATTACACCAAGAAACTGCTGGCTGCAGTTCCGGAGATGGGAGGACAGCGCTATGTTTAAAGAATCCGATATCGTACTCAGTGCGAAACATATCGTTAAGCAGTTCCCTGCATCCGGCGGAAGAACCTTAACAGCCTGCAATGATGTAAACTTAAATGTTTATAAAGGAAAGACCCTCGGAATCGTAGGAGAAAGTGGATGTGGAAAATCAACATTTGTCCGCATGGTCATTTCCCTGGACAAGCCAACCAGCGGTGAGATCCTTTACCATGGAAAAAATCTTGCAGATCTTTCCAAAAAAGAAACCTGGCTGAACCGCCAGAACATGCAGATGGTATTCCAGGATCCGCAGGCATCCTTTGACCCGAAAAAGAAGATCGTGGATATCCTCACAGAGCCGCTTATCAACTATGGTAAACTGAAAAGAAGTGAGAAAGAGGTGAAAGCCAGAGAGCTTCTTGAGATGGTTGAGCTTCCGGGCGATTTTGTAGATCGTTTTCCGCATAACATGAGTGGTGGACAGAGACAGCGTATCAGCATCGCCAGAGCACTTTCTCTGAAGCCGGAGATTCTGGTCTGCGATGAGGCGACATCCGCACTTGATGTTTCCGTGCAGGAATCCGTTATCCGTCTTCTTGTACGTCTCCAGAAGGAAAAAAATATCAGCATGCTGTTTATCTGCCATGACCTGGCATTGATCCGTTCTTTTGCCCATCAGATCGCAGTTATGTATCTTGGAAATATCGTAGAGGTAATTCCGGGAGAGGATGTTGCGGAGCATTCCCTGCATCCTTATACACAGGCACTTCTCGGTGCACAGTTTTCCATTCATATGGATCAGCACAAAAAGATCGAGAGCATCGAAAGTGAGGCACCAAGTCCTCTGGATGTTCCGCACGGATGTCCGTTCCAGAACCGCTGTGAGCATTGTATGGAGAAATGTAAAACCACACGTCCTGTACTCAAAGAAGTGGAGCTGGGACATGAAGTGGCCTGCCATTATGTAACAGAGAAATAAAGAAAGGCAATACAGTATGAAATTGAAAACTTTTAAAGTTCTGGGCTTTTTGCTTTTAGTGCTTGCTGTTTTTGCTGTGGGCGGAAAAAAAGTTTCCGCCGGGGCAGAAGATGGGGATATCCAGTATACAATAGGAGTTGTGGTATATAACCAGGACAGCCCGGAAATGAATATGTTTATGAACTATTACAGGGATTATATCCAGCAGGGATTTCCGGTAAAGTTCTATTTTTCAGGCAGCATCAGTTCTGCGGATGACGAGATCGCTTTTATCCGTGCGATGAAGCTGCAGGGAGTAAAGGGAATCATTTCTTTTTACGGACAGGATATCCAGAAGATCGTTGAAGCATGTGATGAAGAAGAAATGTATTACGTGCTGGGTTCCGGTAGTATCAGCGATGAAGATTATGAGAAGGTAAAAAACAGCTTTTATTTTCTTGGCAGTGTAGGCCCGGATGCAAAGGCAGATTATGAAGCTGGATATAATATGGCAGATTATTTTGCAGATGCAGATACCAGCTCCTACATTGTTCTTACAGGCGGAGCTTCTGTGGGAAACTACATGCACCTTCAGAGAAGCATCGGTGTTCTGGAAGGACTTGCAGAAAAAGAAGGATTAAGTTATTCCGAAGATGTAGAAAAGCTTGCAGCATCTGAAGAGACAACGGTTGTAGATAGCGGAAAAGATGATATCAGTATTACCATCTGCCCGGGTTATATGACAACTCCTAAGGGAATCAACAATCTGAAGCATGCTTTTGTGGACGGTAATTATGATGCAGTTCTCTGCACCTTCAATGTTGATGAGATCATGAAAACGATCACCTCAAAAGAAGAGGAACAGAACTCCAATATCAAGGTTGGAACTGTTGACTGTTTTTCTCAGGAAAATCATGATGCTGTAAATTCCGAAGATTCTTTTGAAAATCCAAAGATCGATTATGTCGCAGGAAAATATGCATCCATGGGCGGCCCTGCATTTGCGATCCTGTATAATGCCATGAGCGGATATCCTGAGGCGAATACAGATGATGCAGATTCCAATACGGTTCGTCTGTACCAGGGCTTCTGGAGTGCATCCGACAAGGATACGTTCAATGAGCTTTACGGTTACACACAGGATATCTATGAGAACGCATACAGCTGTGCAGATCTTATGGAAGTGATCAAGGCTTATACGACAGATACTACACCGGATAAGCTGAAAGTACTGACAGAGGCTTATAAAGTAGAGGATGTAGAAAAGCGAATCACTGAAAATTAAAGATTAAGATAGTAAAAGAGCTGGAATTCTTAAGAAATCCGGCTCTTTTCTTGACTTATAACGTATTTTTATACAAAAAAATGCAAAATCCTCTTTACTTTCTAAAGTTAATATAATAAAATTTATAAATATGTGTATACCTGTGGTGAGATAGAGAATTTTATTGTTTCTCTGTTTCCAGCGGGAACATGGAAGGGAGAGAATTATGACAACAGCACATATTTGTATAATGGCAGCTATCATCGTTTACCTGGGCGCAATGATCTTTGTGGGTTATCTGTGTTCCAAGAACAATAATGACAGCTCTGATTTTTATCTTGGAGGAAGAAAGCTTGGACCGCTGGTAACGGCTATGAGTGCAGAGGCCTCTGATATGAGCAGCTGGCTTCTGATGGGATTGCCGGGACTTGCATATCTTACCGGTATCGCAGATGCCGGCTGGACAGCAATCGGCCTTGCAATTGGAACCTATGTAAACTGGAGAATCGTGGCAAAGAGAATCCGTCGTTACACACATGTAGCAGGCAACTCCATTACATTGCCATCTTTCTTCAGCAACCGTTATCGTGATGAGAAGAAGATTCTGCAATCCATCGGAGCTATTTTCATTGTGATCTTTTTTATTCCATATACAGCATCGGGCTTTGCAGCATGTGGTAAGTTGTTCTCCAGCCTTTTCGGAGTAAAATATCTGCCGGCCATGATCATCAGTGCACTGGTTATCGTTGGATATACTACGTTAGGCGGTTTCCTTGCGGCTTCTACCACAGACTTTATCCAGAGTATTATTATGTCTATCGCGCTTGTGATCGTGTTTGTATTTGGAATCAGCACAGCAGGTGGTATTGAGACAGTTGCAGACCATGCAAGATCCCTGCCTGGCTATCTGACTATGTTTACTACATATGATCCCACAACAGGAACCGAACAGGCTTATCCGCTTCTGAACATCATTTCCATGCTTGCCTGGGGACTTGGATACTTCGGTATGCCACATATCCTGCTTCGCTTTATGGCAATCGAGAATGAGGAGAAGCTTACACTTTCCAGAAGAGTAGCAACTACATGGGTTGTGATCTCTCTGGCAGTAGCAGTACTGATCGGTGTGGTAGGTCTCGGAATGACAGCAGCCGGAGAGTTTACTCTTCTGGAAGGCTCTGCATCAGAAACGATCATCGTACAGATCGCAAATCTTTTAAGTCAGCATGGTGTACTTGCTGCAATCCTTGCAGGTCTTATTCTTGCGGGAATCCTGGCTTCAACCATGTCAACAGCAGATTCACAGCTCCTTGCAGCTTCCAGTGCCGTTTCCTCCGATCTTCTCGGAAGCATCCTGAAAGACAAGGAAACAAAGAAAGAAAGCATGATGGCAGACAAGATCACCCTGCTTCTGATCGCAGTAGTAGCCATGTTCATCGCCCGTGACCCGAACAGCTCCGTCTTCACGATCGTATCCTTCGCCTGGGCCGGCTTCGGCGCCGTATTCGGTCCCGTAGTACTCCTGGCATTGTTCTGGAGACGGTCCAACTGGCAGGGCGCACTGGCAGGAATGATCTGCGGCGGTTCCATGGTATTCATCTGGAAATACGGAATCAGCAAACTAGGCGGAGCTTGGGGAATCTACGAACTCCTCCCAGCCTTCCTGATCGCCATCGCTGCAAACATCATAGTAAGCCTTTTAACCAAGGCCCCCTCAAAAGAAATCACCGACGAATTCGATTTAGTAAATAGTAAATAAAATTAGAAATTTTATTTACTAGAAAGATTGATTATCTGACGTTATCAACATCTACCGTCAAACACCAAAAGCCCGATACAGATCGCAGTCAAGGACATCTGTATCGGGCTTTTGATATTATTTACCAACAAATTACCACGCTCAAATGTTTTAAGCGTGGCCAGAGGGAAGGGGTGTGGGGAAGGGAAATGGCCTTCGCAACTATGAATGCCTCCCTTCCCCATGGTTTTATTTTTTTTCAAAAAAACACTAATTTTTTTCCTCAAGTTTTTTTAACAACTGCTCCATCGTCAGGTTCAGCACCGGATGTCTCAAATACGGAGCAATCTCCACCATAGGCTTCAGCACAAAATCACGGTTCTCCATATCGATATGAGGCACATGAAGCTCCTCCGTATCGATCACCAGATCATCATAAAACAGGATATCCAGATCCAGAGTCCGGGGACCCCAGTGAACAATCCGTTTCCTGTCAGCAGCCTGTTCTAACACATGCAGTCTGTCAAGCAGCTCCTCCGGTGAAAGAAGTGTACGCACACGTAATGCACCATTCAGGAATTTATCCTGTTCCACACCGCCATAAGGTTCTGTTACAAGATAGTCAGAAACTTTCTCGACAACGATCTCTTTCATATCACGAAGTCCCTGGATCGCATCATCCAGATATTTTTTCTTATCTCCCATATTGGACCCAAAAGCAATATAAGCAGTGTGCCATTCCCGGGTGATCTCCACAGCTACGGTTTTAAGCGGAAGACCGACAGGCGCCCACGGTTTCTCAATACGGACCGTAACTTTTTTCAGAAGCGGAAGAGAGAGAAGCAGCATTTCTGCCAGCTTCTCAGAAGCTGTTTCAAGAAGTTTGTAAGTGTTTTTCTGAAGAAACTCTGTGATCATATGGCTGACCTCTCCATAATTGATTGACAGAGAAAGATCGTCCTTAAGACCGGCCGGACGCGTTTCTGTATACATGACAGTAGAAACTACAAATTTCTGTCCAAGTGCGGTTTCTTCAGGAAATACACCATGATTTGCAAAAATTTCCAGATCTCTGATTTCGATTTTATCCATCCAAAGACCTCCTAACGTCCAAGGATTGCTTCTGTCATCTTGATCACGCGTTTGTTTTCTTTGATGTCGTGAACACGGACAAAAGCACAGCCTTTCATGATTCCGATCACAGTTGTGGCAAGAGTTCCCTCTACACGCTGGTCAACCGGAAGGTCAAGAGCAAGACCAATCATGGATTTTCTGGAGGTACCAAGAAGTACCGGATAGCCAAGCTTCTGGAAAAGCTCCAGATTATCCATAGTCCTCAGATTCATCTCGTAGGTTTTTCCAAAGCCGACACCCGGATCAAGAATAATCTTATCGTCAGCAATACCTGCACGTTTGGCAATGTTGACACATTCCTGCGTTTCTGCAAGCATGTCCACAATGAAGTTATTGTAATCTGTATTGTCTTTATTGTGCATCAGACAGCACGGAGCCTGATATTTTGCAATAACAGGAGCCATCTCAGGATCATATTTCAGTCCCCAGATATCGTTGATAAGATCAGCACCATGTTTCAGGGATTCCTCCGCAACACAGCCCTTGTATGTATCCACAGAGATCGGGATATCAAAACGGCTCTTTACAGCCTCGATCACTGGCAGTACACGCTCGATCTCTTCCTGGGCACTTACCGGAGTATGTCCCGGACGGGTAGATTCGCCGCCGATATCCAGAATGTCCGCACCCTCTGCGATCATGGCCTCTGTGTGTTTCAGGGCATGGTCCATATCATTCCATTTGCCGCCGTCTGAAAAAGAGTCCGGTGTGACATTCAAGATACCCATGATATATGTTTTATTTTTTACATCAAATTCACGATTTCCGATTTTCATGGAAAAACCTCCTAATATTGGATCGTCATATTTTTTTTCACAGGAGCCCAGTAGCATTCCGGCTCCGACTTACAGGAAAAACAGTTTCTGGATCTTTTGTCTGCTGTATAGATCATTTTTCCCAGAAGAGACTGTTCCGTCTGTGCGCGGTGTCCACGGATCGCTGAGACAATAGCCTCTGTTTCTTCAGAGGAAAAGCCGATCTCTGAAAGAATCTGCTGGGCAATAACAGCACCGGCTTCATCATGAGGAGTACCATCCTCATATTGTCTGGCACGGCCGATATCATGAAGAAGAGCAGTACAGTAGATCATTTCTTTTGTGACAGAATATCCATGTTCAAGAGCTTCGATATAAGCAAGCCTTGCAACATCCAGAAAATGCTCCGGTGTATGTCTGCAGAATTCTCTGTCCTTTTCCAGAATCTGAAGCTTCTGAAGCTCTTGCTGGTATAAAGGATGGTTCCAGATCTGATTCACTCTGTCCATCAGTCTTTGACCATGGCGAGGAACTGTTTCTGAAGTTCCATGTTTTCTTTGAATTCACCACGGGTAACCGTGGTGATCGTCTTACTTCCCGGTTTTTTGATTCCACGCATGGTCATACAGGTATGTTCAGCCTCCAGCATGATCATGATGCCCTTCGGATCAAGAACTCTTTCCAGTGCATCTGCAATCTGAACGGTAAGGCGCTCCTGAATCTGAGGTCTTCTTGCATAAAGATCAACGGTGCGGGCCAGTTTGCTCAGTCCGGTAACTTTTCCGTTTGGAATATATGCGACATGGGCTTTTCCGTAAAAAGGCATCAGATGGTGCTCACACATGGAATAAAAAGTAATATCTTTTTCAAGAACCATTTCATTGTTTTCTACATGGAACTGTTTCTGAAGATATTCATCCGCCTCTTTGTCAAGTCCGCCGTAAATTTCCTCGCACATACGGGCGATGCGCTCAGGAGTACCCTGCAGACCTTCTCTGTCAACATCTTCACCGATTCCCTCGAGAAGAAGCTTGATTGCCTCTTCAACCTTTGCTTTGTCTACCATAAATAACAACCTCCATTTGTTAAATAAATCACAGCTTTCGGAGACTGTCTTTTTTATTTTTGAGCATAAAAAAAGATATCTCCAATTGTAATAGAACGTATGTCGAAAAAAGCCCTACACAATATGAGATATTCTCTTATATTGCTGCAACGGGTGCGAGCTTCATACCGTAAGACGTACTTTTCGTTCTGGCGACAACTCCCCATTCGCCAAACACTTGACGCATAAAGCCCTATTTTGCATATCATTCATTTCACGGACAAGTATATCATATACTGATATAATAAGAAAGAGAAAAAATGATAAAAAATTGTCAAAAAGTGCACAAAAAGAATGGGTATATTTTATAAATTTTGACGTGATTTCTATAGAATTTGAGATGAAAATATTCCCGGAACAAATACAATCTGTTCCGGGAAAGAAAAAATTACCGCTGTATCATTTTCATCAGATTTACGATACGGTCAAGCCTTGCTGCTTCAGCCGGACTTTTTCCGGCTTTGATCACATCGATGATCGTGGAAATCTCCTCAGAACTGAAATTTAATCCTGCATTTTTTCCCCGGGATGCTGCACTCATAATAAATGGCAGAAGCTCAGAGGGATTTTTTCCAAGTCCCTGATCTGCAAGATTTTGAAGCATGGCAAGCTTCCGGGAATCCATTTGGGACAGTTTTGGATCGTTTTTCCAGTCATCACTCATGGATTTTCACCTCCTGGAGGATCTTCGTTCATGATCTTCATCATCTGTATGGTGGCGATAAGACTTGTAATGTGATCGATTTGCCTGCGGCTTTCTCCGCCACAACATTTACGTATATCCTGAAGCATGGAAAGCGGATCTGTTCCCGAAACACCGGCCGCCTGCATATCGGCACGATTTTTTTGTCCATGAAAAAGTGCCATGGTGTTCATAAGCTCACGGGTTTTTGCATACACTGACAAGAACTGCTGTCCGGAAGCTGGCAGATATGGAACCATAGCTTTTATGATCTGATCCTGGTCACTTTCTACCAGTTCATCAAGAGCAGTTCTTGCGATAAAATCCTGTTCCATAAAAAAGTCCTTTTTCCTGAAATCTATGATTTTTTTGAAACAAATATGACAGAAATCTAGGTATTGCCATATTATAAAACAGGAGTGAAAGATTCCGAGATCCGCAGCATTTTATATAGAAAGAAAAATTTAAGGAGATCAGATATGGAAAAAGAAAAGAATCAGAAGCTTGTGATAGATGGAAATGCTTTTTATGAAATCGATCTGGATTGTATGGAGGAAAAGAAAAAAAAACTTCAGGCGAAGTCCCAAAAGTCATTTCCGAAAAAACGCCAGCAGAATATAGACAATAACAGGAAATAGAAGCAGATGGATCAAATTTTCGTAATTTTAAGAAAAGGGCCGCCACGATCTGGCAGCCCTTTTTTGAGCAGTTCAGAAATTTCAGCAGCAGTTATTGCATCCGCCCCAGCCATTATTTCCGCAGCAGAGCAGAAGAAGGATGATGATCCAGCAACTGTCATTACATCCATTGTTGCAGCCACAGGAATTGTTTCCGTTTCCGCAGCAGCACAGAAGACAGATGATCCAGAGAATGCAGGAGCAGGAATTTCCTCCATTATTAAAAGCAGGAAATCCGCCATTGCCACATCCACATCCATTGTTGCAGCCGCAGGAATTGCCGCATCCACAGCCAGAATCACATCCGCAATCATTTGCACATCCGCAGTTTGTAGCAGCTAAGTCACTCATCAATAAGTCCTCCGCAAATTTTGTTTTACACTTTCATAATACGGACATGAGTTGTCCCGGGTTACAAAAAAGTTGACAGCATTTATTCGTTACGATATAATAAACGCAATGTAACAATTTTGTAATTTTTTAGAAACAGAGCCGGTTATTTCGATATCTGTAAAAAAGAAATGGGGAAAATTATGAAAAACTTCAAAAATAAAAAATGGCTGAAAGGGCTTTTGCTGACTGCACTTTTGATCATGGGATGTACTTTTCTTCTGCATTCTGAAACAGAGGTTCAGGCTGCTACAGCCGGTTTTAAGACGATCAGCGGAAAAACCTATTACATAAAAAGTGACGGAAGTAAGCAGAAAGGCTGGCTGACATTAGGAAAATATAAGTATTATTTCAGTAAGACAACAGGAGTTCAGGTTAAAGGCTGGCTTAAGGTGAGTGGCAAGAAAACCTATTATTTCACAAGTAAAAAAGGCGTCATGGTAACTGGCTGGCTGACAGATTCCAAGAATCACAAACGATATTTTAATACGAAAACCGGTAAGCTGACGAGAGGCTGGATGACAGACAGTAAAGGTAATAAATATTACTTTACAAGTGGTGAAGGAGTAATGGCTACCGGCTGGATGACAAACAGCAAAGGACAGAAACGGTACTTCTACAGTAAATCTGGAGTAATGGCTACTGGATGGCTTAATAACACATCAAAAAAAATCACATATTATTTTGACAAAACCACCGGATTCATGAGTACCGGCCTGAAGACCATTGACGGCAAGAAATATTATTTTAAATCAAATGGAGCAATGGCTGTCAGCACAACTGTAACGGTCAGCGGTGTGACTTATACGATCGCTTCCGATGGTGTCGCGACTGTTAAGGGCAGCAGCACTTCACGTCCGAATCAGACGCTGAGTAATGGAAACATTAAAGTATATGATACCAAAAACAGCCGTTATTATACCATGGTCAAGGAATATAAGAGCCATTCGGGAATCGCCAATGGCAAGGTAACAGATGAAGCACTTCTGGCTGCCCTGTGCGAGTCAGAAGCGGGAAATCAGGGAAAGATCGGTATGGAAGCGGTAGCACTTTGCGTTCTGAACCGTACGATCAAATCTGATAAGGAATTTCCGTCAACGATCCGTGGCGTGATCTATGAGAGTATTCCGGGAACTACAACGGCACAGTATTCAGTAGTCCGTGACGGTGCACTGTTGAAACGCCTCAATGGAAATTTTGAGAACCGTACCCTTGCATATCAGGCTGCAAGAGAGGCTATGACTATTTTTAAAAATCATGTAAAAAATGGAAAACCTAGAACATTGAGTGGTTTTAAACAGAAAGATTTTAATTATATGTACTTCATGATGAACAGCTACTTCAAGAAACAGCCGCTGAATTTCAGCAAGGTGAAGTATGAAGTATATAAAGATCATACCTTTTTTGTAGACTGGGTATAAAATCCACAAAACATAAATAAGGAGAAAAAGAGAAAATGCAGGTAAAAATCTATACCGACGGTGCAGCTAGGGGAAACCCGGACGGACCAGGAGGATACGGAGCCATACTCCAGTATATTGACACCAAAGGACAGCTCCACGAGAGAGAGCTGTTCAGGGGTTATAAAAAAACTACCAACAATCGAATGGAGCTGATGGCTGCGATTGTTGCACTGGAGGCACTTACACGCCCCTGTCAGGTGGAGCTTTATTCCGATTCCAAATATCTGGTGGATGCTTTTAACCAGCACTGGATCGATTCCTGGCTGAAGAAGAACTGGAAACGTGGAAAAAACGAAGATGTCAAGAATCAGGATCTCTGGAAGCGGCTTCTGAAAGCAAAAGAACAGCACCAGGTAAGTTTTCACTGGGTGAAAGGCCATGCGGATAACCCGTTAAATGAACGTTGTGACCAGCTTGCAACTTCGGCCGCTGATGGAAGCGAGCTTTATACAGATGAAGGCCTAAATGGGTAATTTTGTCACTTTAAGTTGTCAAAGCACATCCAAAATTCCTTGACAAACAAAAAGGCAGTTTGTATACTTCATATAGTATAGTAAAAGGCTTGGAAGGGAAGAAGTAGCCTGAGGGAAACCTACAGAGAGCAGCCGGAAGGTGAGAGGCGCAGGGCAGAACTTTTGTGAATACATCCCGGAGCTGCGCACCGAAGTTTTTTGAGTAGGCTGCGACGGAATGGCGTCCGTTATCGTGCTGAAGTGATTTTATATCGTATTAGATAACAGGATATAGGCTCACTTGATGAGGCAGGAAATGCGAGTTTTCTGTAAATTTAGGTGGTAACACGGGACCCGGTTCTCGTCCTAAACGGACAGAAACCGGGCTTTTTTATATCGACTATACAGGAGGAAAGAATAATGACAGTTTGGGAAGAACTGAAAGCACGTGGCCTGATCGCGCAGGTTACAGACGAAGAAGAGATCAAGGATCTGGTTAACAACGGTAAGGCCACATTTTATATCGGCTTTGATCCTACCGCAGACAGCCTTCATGTTGGACACTTCATGGCTCTCTGCCTGATGAAGAGACTGCAGATGGCAGGCAACCGTCCGATCGCACTGTTAGGCGGTGGGACCGGAATGATCGGAGATCCATCCGGAAGAACAGATATGCGTCAGATGCTGACGAAAGAGACAATCCAGCACAATATCGACTGTTTCAAACAGCAGATGAGCCGTTTTATCGATTTTTCCGATGGAAAAGCACTTATGGTAAACAATGCTGACTGGCTTATGAATCTTAATTATGTAGAGCTTCTCCGTGAGGTAGGTGCTCACTTTTCCGTAAACCGTATGCTTACAGCTGAGTGTTACAAGCAGCGTATGGAGAGAGGCTTAAGCTTCCTGGAATTCAACTATATGATCATGCAGAGCTATGATTTCTACATGCTGTATCAGAAATACGGCTGTAATATGCAGTTCGGTGGAGACGATCAGTGGAGTAACATGCTTGGCGGTACAGAACTGATCCGTCGTAAACTTGGCAAGGACGCATATGCCATGACGATCACCCTGCTTCTCAATTCCGAGGGCAAAAAAATGGGAAAAACCCAGTCCGGTGCTGTATGGCTTGATCCGAATAAGACTTCTCCGTTTGATTTCTATCAGTACTGGAGAAATGTTGATGATGCAGACGTTATCAAATGTATGCGTCTTCTCACCTTCCTTCCGCTTGAGGAGATCGACGAGATGGCTAAATGGGAAGGCAGTGAGCTGAACAAGGCAAAAGAAGTTCTTGCTTACCAGCTTACCGAGCTTGTTCATGGTGAGGAAGAAGCCAAGAAAGCTCAGGAAGGTGCCCGTGCACTTTTCTCAGGAGTGGATACTTCTCATATGCCGACAACTGAGCTTGCAGAGGAAGATTTTAATGAAGAAGGAAAGATCGATCTGATCACACTTCTCGTAAAAGCTGAGCTTGTACCAAGCCGTTCTGAGGGTCGCCGTGCGATCCAGCAGGGTGGAGTATCTCTTGATGGAGAGAAGATCACAGATATCTACCACGCAGTTGAGAAAGATGCTTTCGCAGGCGAAGGAATCGTTCTTAAACGAGGTAAAAAGAAATTTAAAAAAATCTGTGTAAAATAGGAGGATAACAACATGAAAAAGTACGGAGTGAATGAGCTTCGTAAGATGTTCCTTGATTTTATGGAGAGCAAGGGACATCTTGTAATGAAAAGCTTTTCCCTGGTTCCACAGGGAGACAAGAGCCTTCTGCTGATCAATGCAGGTATGGCTCCGCTGAAACCATATTTTACAGGTGCTGAGAAACCGCCGAGAACAAGAGTTTCTACCTGCCAGAAATGTATCCGTACAGGTGACATCGAGAACGTAGGTAAGACTGCCCGCCATGGTACTTTCTTTGAGATGCTTGGTAACTTCTCTTTTGGAGATTACTTTAAGACAGAAGCAATTCACTGGTCATGGGAATTTCTTACAGAGGTAGTCGGACTTGATCCAAATCGTCTTTATCCGTCCATTTATCTGGATGATGATGAAGCATTTGCTATCTGGAACAAAGAAATCGGTATTCCGGAAGACCGTATTTTCCGTTTCGGAAAAGAAGACAACTTCTGGGAACACGGTGCAGGTCCATGTGGTCCATGTTCCGAGATCTACTATGACCGTGGTGAGAAATACGGCTGTGGCAAACCTGGCTGTACAGTAGGCTGTGACTGCGACCGTTATATGGAAGTATGGAACAACGTTTTCACACAGTTTGAGAACGACGGAAACGGAAATTACACTACACTGAAACAGAAAAACATTGATACAGGTATGGGACTTGAACGACTTGCTGTAATTGTTCAGGACGTAGATTCTATTTTTGATGTAGATACAATTTGTGCACTTCGTAATCTTGTATGCGAGATCGCACATAAAGAATATGAGAAAAATTATGCAGATGATGTTTCCATCCGTCTGATTACAGACCATATCCGTTCTGCAACATTTATGATCTCTGACGGAATCATGCCGACTAATGAGGGACGTGGATATGTTCTCCGCCGTCTGATCCGTCGCGCTGCCCGCCACGGACGTCTTCTTGGCATAGAGGGAACCTTCCTTGCCAGATTAAGTGAGCAGGTGATTGAGAGCTCCAAGTCAGGTTATCCGGAGCTTGAGGAGAAGAAGGAATTCATCTTCCGTGTTCTGACCAATGAGGAGAACCAGTTCAACAAGACGATCGACCAGGGACTTCGTATTCTCGCAGATATGGAAGAGAATATGAAGAAAGCAGGCGAGAAGACTCTTTCCGGAGACAATGCGTTCAAACTTTATGATACTTACGGATTCCCGCTTGATCTTACAAAGGAGATCCTTGAGGAGAAGGGCTACGGCATTGACGAGGATGGCTTCCAGAAGGCTATGGAAGAGCAGAGAGTCAAAGCCCGCAGCGCACGTGAAGTAACCAACTATATGGGGGCAGATGCAACCGTATACGATGAGATCGATGTGAATGTAACAACAGAATTTGTCGGATATGATCATCTCACATTTGATTCTAAAGTGACGGTTCTTACTACAGAGACAGAGATTGCAGACTCTCTTACAGAAGGACAGAAGGGAACTGTATTTGTAGAGCAGACTCCGTTCTATGCAACTATGGGTGGTCAGGAAGGTGATACCGGTGTGATCGAGACTGCAAACGGTAAATTTATCGTTGAGGACACCATCAAGCTTCGTGGCGGTAAATTCGGTCATGTTGGCCATATGGAATCCGGAATGATCTCCACAGGAGAGACTGTTTCCCTCAAAGTAAATGAAGAAGCAAGAAAAGATACTGAGAAGAACCACAGTGCAACACATCTTCTTCAGAAAGCACTCAAGACAGTTCTTGGTTCCCATGTAGAGCAAAAGGGCTCTCTTGTAACACCGGACAGACTTCGTTTTGACTTTACTCATTTCCAGGCTATGACAGCTGAGGAGATCCAGGCAGCAGAGGATCTTGTAAACAAGGAGATCCAGGCAGGCCTTGAGGTACGCACAGATATCATGGATGTAGAAGAGGCAAAGAAATCCGGAGCAATGGCTCTTTTCGGTGAGAAATACGACCAGAAGGTACGTGTGGTATCCATGGGAGACTTTTCCAAAGAGCTCTGCGGTGGTACACATGTAAAGAACACAAGCTCCATCTTGCTGTTCAAGATCGTTTCTGAATCCGGTATCGCAGCAGGTGTCCGCCGTATCGAGGCACTTACCGGCAAAGCAGTTATCGACTATTACAGAAAACAGGAAGAGCTTCTTCATGAAGCTGCAAAAGCTTTAAAGGCAAACACTTCAGAAGTAGTAGAAAAGATTGGTCATCTTCAGGCAGAGGTAAAAGCTCTTCAGAGCGAAAACGAATCCCTCAAGAGCAAAGCTGCACAGAGCGCACTTGGCGATGTTATGGACAAAGTCGCTGAAGTAAACGGTGTGAAGCTTCTGGCTGCAAAAGTTGACGGTGTGGATATGAACGGTCTCCGAGACCTTGGTGATAAGCTGAAAGAGCAGATTGGAGAGGGTGTTGTTCTTCTTGCTGCTGTAAACGGAGGAAAGGTAAACCTTCTCGCAATGGCAACAGATGCCGCACAGAAAGCAGGTGCTCATGCAGGTAACCTGATAAAAGCTGTGGCAGCTATCGTTGGCGGTGGCGGCGGTGGACGTCCGAACATGGCACAGGCCGGCGGCAAGAATCCGGAGAAAGCTCAGGAAGCCATGGACGCAGCAGCAGGTATCCTCGAAAAACAGCTTACAAAATAAGCAAAATATTCGAAACTTACATTTTTGACAAATTTTTCATAAAAATCGCGAAAAGTTGTTGACGAAACCTTGTGTTATGATATATAATAACAGTCGTGCAAGAAAAATACCCAGACAGTTGTATTTTAGCACAATCTACAACTGGAGGGAGGTTAGGTGTGAGTCTATGTCAAACGTTATCGTAAAAGAGAACGAGACTTTAGATAGCGCTCTTCGCAGATTCAAGAGAAGCTGTGCAAAGGCGGGAATCCAGCAGGAAATCCGTAAGAGAGAGCATTACGAGAAGCCAAGCGTTCGTCGTAAGAAAAAATCTGAAGCCGCAAGAAAACGTAAATATAATTAATTGTGCGCAAAAATCCCTGGCTGTGTAGTCAGGGATTTTTAATTAAAAGCGGACTTAAACAGTTTGACAAAAAAGGAAAAAGTATGAATTTAATTATCAAACCGTTACGATCACTGCTGAAATTGCTGTTTAATCGAATTTTTTATGTAGCCCTTGCCCTGATCGTACAGCTGGCGTGGCTGCTGATTGCATTATTCCGGCTGATGGAATACTCCAGATGGGTCACGATCGGGATGCAGATCATAGGAGCATTTGTTGTTCTGTGGATCGTAAACAGACAGATCAATCCTTATTATAAGCTGGCATGGACAATGCTGATCCTTGTTTTTCCGGTATTTGGTGTTTCTCTGTATCTTCTGTTTGGTAAATCACGACTGGGAACCGTAATGGAACAGCAATACCAGAAACTGATCGATGAGACCTCGGAATTTCTGGATGGTTCAGAATCTACCAGACAGCATCTGGAAGAAGATGACAGGTCCATGGCTTTGCAATCGGATTATATATGGCATTATTCGCGCTATCCCGTTCACGAAAATACTTCTGCCGAATATTTCCAGGTAGGCGATGACATGTTTCCGGTTCTTGTGCATGAACTGGAGCAGGCGAAGCATTTTATATTTATCGAATATTTCATTATTAATGACGGAGTCATGTGGCAGACGATCCTGAATATCCTCGAGCGAAAAGCAAAAGAGGGCGTGGATGTCCGGCTGATCTATGATGGATTTGGCTGTCTTACCACATTACCTTATAAATATTACGAGGAAATGCGTGAACGTGGGATCAAATGTCAGGTGTTCAATCCTTTCCGTCCGATCCTGAACATTATCCAGAATAACCGTGATCACCGGAAAATCTGTGTGATCGATGGCTGGACAGGTTTTACCGGCGGGATCAATCTCGCAGACGAATATATCAACCAGAGGAAACGGTTCGGTCACTGGAAGGATACGGCTGTAATGCTGAAAGGCGAAGGCGTCTGGAATATGACGGCTATGTTTCTGTATATGTGGGGAATTGTTTCCAGGACGGATACTTCGGCTGATTTTGGAGAATATGTACCTCACAAATGGCATCCGGAAGCATTCGAGGGAAATGGCTATGTACAGCCGTTTTGCGATTCCCCGCTGGACGATGAGGTCGTAGGAGAGAACGTCTACCTTAATATCATTAACCGGGCAAAAAGATATGTTTATATCTGTACGCCATATCTGATCATCGACAACGAGATGATGACCGCACTCTGCCTTGCGGCAAAAAGCGGCGTGGATGTCAGGATCATGACACCGGGAATTCCGGATAAAAAAATGGTTTTTCTTCTGACACAGTCTTATTATAAACAGCTTCTGGAGGCCGGAGTGAAGATCTATGAGTATCAGCCGGGTTTTCTCCATGCGAAATCCTTTGTCTGTGACGATAAGGTCGGCGTTGTGGGAACCATTAACCTGGATTATCGTAGTCTTTACCTTCATTTTGAAGATGGCGTGTGGATGTATAAGAATGATGTAGTCCTGGATATCCGCAATGATTTTCTGGAAACCCTGGACTACTGTAGCAGCGTCAGTCTGGAGTTCTGCCTGAAGAGAAACATTGCAGTACGGTTCATGCAGAATGTGCTGAGAGTTTTTGCACCATTACTGTAAAAACTCTTTGACAGACAACCGTAATTTCTGTATGATATATCAGACGGGAGCTCAACGAACTCCCGTCTGATATTGTCTGACAAAAAAATTACATAAAAATAAATAATAAATTTATTGGAGGAATCGATTTGAGCCAGAATAAAGAATCAGAGATCCAGCTTCAGTACATTGAGAAATGTAAAGAGCTCCTTTCAGAGAACAGTACACGATGTCCTACTTTCCACATTCAGAATGAAGGATGTCAGATGAATTCCATACAGACAGAATCCATTGCAGCCATCATGCAGAAGATGGGATATGAGATGGTAGATACCGAGGATGCGGATGCTGTTGTATTTAATACCTGCACAGTCCGCGAGAATGCCAACCAGAAGATTTACGGACATCTGGGCCATCTCAAGAGCATCAAGCGTAATCATCCGAATATGAAGATCGTACTGTTTGGCTGCATGATGCAGGAGCATCACGTAGTAGAAAAGATCCGCAAAGATTACAAATATGTCAATCTTGTATTCGGAACTCATAACATTCATAAATTCCCGGAGCTTTTTTACAGAGCCCTGCAGACAGATGACCAGATCATTGATATCTGGAAGGAATCCGATGAGATCGTAGAGGGAATGCCAACTTCACGTAAGTATCCGTTCAAGACCGGTGTCAGCGTTATGTTCGGCTGTAATAACTTCTGCAGCTACTGTATCGTGCCGTATGTACGTGGCCGTGAGAAGAGCCGTGAGCCGCAGGCAATCCTTCGCGAGATTGAGGAACTGGTTGCCGATGGTGTCACAGAGATCATGCTTCTTGGCCAGAACGTAAACTCCTATGGAAAAACACTGGAAACACCGGTGACATTCGCCCAGTTACTTAAAGAAGTGGAGAAGATCGACGGTCTGAAGAGGATCCGTTTCATGACTTCCCATCCGAAGGATCTTTCAGATGAGCTGATCCAGACAATGGCTGAAAGCCAGAAGATCTGCCATCACCTGCATCTTCCTCTGCAGTCCGGAAGCAGCAGAGTCTTAAAAGAGATGAACCGCCGTTATGATAAAGAGAAATACCTTGAGCTTGTAGAGAATATCCGAAAGGCCATTCCGGATATTTCCCTGACAACAGATATCATGGTAGGTTTCCCGGGTGAGACAGAAGAGGACTTCCAGGAAACTTTGGATGTTGTAAGAAAAGCCAACTACGATACAGCATTTACCTTTATCTATTCTAGACGAAGCGGAACACCAGCAGCAGGAATGGAGAATCAGGTACCGGAAGACATTGTGAAAGACCGTTTCAGCCGTCTGCTTGCCCTGGTACAGGAGAAGGGACGCGAAAATTCAGCGCGTTTTACAGGAACAGTACAGGAGATTCTGGTGGAAGATGAGAACCGTGAGAAGGGAACACTTACAGGGCGTACCCAGCACAACCTGCTTGTACATTTCCCGGGAGATAAAGAGCTTATCGGCAAATATGTCAATGTAAGCCTGGATACCTGCAAAGGATTTTATTACTTCGGCCATATGGTAGAGGAATAAGAACAGAAAATAAAAAAAGAGGAGACTGACCATATACGGATCAGTCTCCTTTTTTTATTTGCCTTTTTTATTTGACATCTGGTTAAACACCATAAACTTCTTTGTTGTATTTATCAATCTCGTCATCAATGATCGGGTCCACATGCTTATACAGGCATCCCGGACCGCCATAAGTGATACACGGGATGAAATGACCACCAGGGCCATAGCTCTGGCAGGCTCTTCTTACTTCCTTGCGGATTTCTTCTTCTGTGGAATCAGCGCGGTCAACGATGGCAGCATCAATACCGCCCATCAGAGTCATTCTGCCGTTCAGTTGTTTCTGAAGCTTCGGAATATCATTTTCCGGCAAAGCTCCCTGCCATATATCAATGCCAAGATCTACCATATCTTCAATGATCGGCTCCAGGAAAGAATCAGCGTGATGCATGACGATCACACCATGATCCTTCATGTATTTATAGGTTTTTGCATACTGTGGCTTGATAAATTCACGCCAGGTTTCCGGGCTGATAAAGAGAGAATGCTTGGAGCCCCAGTCATCATGGGACAGCATTACATCCGGTTTGATATAATCAACGATCAGCTTCATATACTGGAAACGGTATTCGCCGATGGCATTACAGAGATCCATCATATCTTCCGGTTCCAGAAGATAATTCATCAGCATATCCTCGAAGCCCATAAGAAAATGAAGTCTTTCGAATACACCGGTAGGCATGAAGGCCATAACAAGGTCACCGTTTGCGCGGATTTCATCAGCCTTTTTGATAAAAGGCTCCCAGAGAGCAGGATCGGAGCAGTTTGCCTGAAGATCCGGCATCACAAGCTGTTCCTTCCATTCGGTGATGTCGCTGATCACCTTGTTTTTGTCAGTAACATGTGGCATGGCAGCAACCTGATTTGCAGGCCACAGGATTTCAGTACCAAAACGGTCGATCAGAGGATCCATACCCGGATGACGGTTGCCACGAATATAGGATGCTGCTGGGTTAGGCGGATAAAAAACAGCACCTTCATATTGTTTTACAAGACGATCCGGTTTTCCGTCCGGTTTGATCGTTTCCAGAAAATTCTCTTTTGCTGATAACATAAACAATTCCTCCTTTATAAAAACGTCTTAAAATTTATGTCTTATGTTTAACATCCTGTTAAATATCAATTTTTTCTTGCATCAATCTCTGACTGATAAAAAGCAACCTTATCCTTGGTGATCCGGAATCCTACAAGAAGAAGGATCATTCCCACAAGGCAGAAGATAGCAGGAACCAGTGCGAAAGCAATGGTCATTCCCTGGCGTGCTGCGCCTTCCAGGACAACACCGGATTTCCAGCCTACTGCGACCAGGCAGGCACTTAAGATAGTTCCTCGAAGGAAAACAGCAACCTTAAGTGGAAGATTCTGAAGTCCCATGATCCATCCGGAAGCATCCTTACCGCTTTTCCATGTGGCATAGACAACCGTATCTGCATACAGAGCAGGAGAAGCTGCAAAAGCCATTCCATAAAATACCTGTGCCAGAGTCATAAGACCGATAACTGTATAGGCATTTCCATAGAAAAGATAGATCATAAACAATGCTGCCGCCATACCGCCGTAAGCCACGATCATGGTTGTACGAGAAGAAAGTGCTTTTGCGATAAAACGCATGGTAAATGCTCCGATGATCGCACCGAGAGAGATACAGAAGGTATAAGTCACCATTAATCCCGGATTTCCCATGGCATCGCGGAAATAGTAGATTGCAGATGCGGCAGTTACGAATTTTACACACCATTTAGCCAGGTCAGCCAGCATCAGGACCATAAGAGGTGGATTCTGGAAAAGAGAAGCAAACATTTCCGGAATGGAAACCTTGGTCTTGTCATTTGCTTTTCCTGTAGCTGCTGTTTCGATCTCTTCATATCCTTCGGTCATTTTGAAATGTGCAAAATAGGTGACTACCATAAGTACGCCCAGACAGAACGCGGCAGCTGCAAATTTGTTTTTCTCGCCTACGTAGCCTGCCAGCAGTGTTGCAAAAGGAAGTCCCAGATAGGAGAACAGAAGTCCGCCTACATTATTCCAGGTTGCACGGGAAGAAGCAAGAATTGCTCTTTCCTCAGGAGTTTTTCCTACAACGCTGATCAGTGTTGCGTTTGCAACATAACTGAAATTCCATACAACGTGTGAAGAAATGGATGCGATAATGATCACGATTGCGGATAAGATCTCGTTATCACTGATGCGGATGAACATGAATGCGTACAGGAACGGGACCATCCACGGAACCAGGATCAGCCAGGAACGGTAGCGTCCCCATTTTTTTGCTTTCGTGCCGTTGATAATTCCTCCGTACAGCCAGGAAAGACAGGCATCTACAATAGTAAAAACAGAATTGATCACACCTGCGATTCCGGCACTGAACTGAGCCAGGTCAGTAAGGAATGTCATAAAGTAAAAAGTTTCGATATTACTCATCAGGACAAAGCCTGCGTCTCCGACTCCGAAAAAGTACTTCAGTGCGTTGCTGAGACCTTTTTTGCGTCCGGTTTCTTTTTTTTCATTTCCCATAAAAATCCCCCCTGTTATCCAAAAAAACAGTTTCCGGTTTCATAATAAAGCACATAAAGCACGTCGCGAGTACTTGCGGATCACTTTCCCGTGATCCTGGATTTCTTTTGATGGGACAAGTATACAGCAGAATAAATGGTCCGTAAATCCGCAGAGGGTTTCATTTTTTATGAATGTATTCAGACGTTTTGTACAATCAGAGATGTAAACTTATACAAAAAACAATACTGTATTTCATAAATATTTATGTTATAATTGTACAAATGATCGAAATGACAGGAAGTAAAAGGAGAAAAAATGCACAATAACAGTAATGATTATGACAATATATCCGAAAGGTTTCTTTTGAATGGCCAGATTCTAATTGACGAATTTGCGGATTCTTTTGCAGAGACTGCCCTGTTTGGAAGAGAAGATCCTTACCGGCTGACAGGTGTCCGTTTGTTTCAGAAAGAAATCACTTTATCCGAAAATTATATTTATCTTGCGACTGCCTCACAGGTTACAGAAGAATTCTGTCATTATGAAAACAGAACGTTTCTTATTGCAGGACAGACAGACTATCACAATTTTCATGAAAGCTGTGTTGTACTTATGGTAGGTCGGCAGGAACAGTTTGCCGGAATCATGAATTCTGCACAGCAGGTCTTTGAGAAATACAGAGAATGGGACAGAAAGCTGCAGCTTTCCCTGAATAGTGAAGCGCCTCTGGACAATATGCTGGAAGCAAGTGTTCCCATATTTAAGAATCCTCTTTTTGCTCATGATACGAATTTCTATATTCTGGCCTGTCCTTACAGAACAGGTCCCATGTCTGTATGGGAGAGAGACTCCAGAACCGGAAGGATGATGGTTCCTCTGAATCTGATCCATGAGTTTAAAGTGGATCTGGAATACTTAAGAACACTTTCCACAAAAGGACCTGATATTTACAATGAGGATCTCAGGGGGTATCGCATCCTGTATAGGAATCTCTGGGTAAATGGAAGCTATGAGGGGCGGCTGTGCGTAAATGAGATCCAGACCGCGTTTCATCCTGGGAATTTTGCGGCATTACAGTATCTTGGTAATTTTATTGAGCTTTGCATTCAGCACCACAATCTGTTTCATCTGAATCTGGGAACAGATACCCGACGCTTTTTTACGGATTTTCTGGATGGAAAGATCTCAGATCCGGCCAAGGTTCAGGACTTTCTGTATTTTCTTAACTGGAACAGAACGGACCGTTATCTCTGCCTGCGGCTGGAGGCAGAACAGCTGGATGAAAAAATGCATTCCTCGGTTGCAACACTGGGACATATTGAATCCCAGATTCCGGAAGGCAGGGCCTTTATCTATCAGCAGGGAATCGTGGTGATCGTCAATCTTTCTTTTGAGAATTCCAGTGTTGCTCAGGTGATCAGCGGACTGGCGATTATTTTAAGAGAAGGACTATTTAAAATGGGGGCAAGTGCAGAACTTGCAGATTTTTTTCAGCTTCCCCAGGGGTATTTTCAGGCAAAAACAGCGCTTTATCTTGGCGAAAAATACGACAGCATGATCTGGTGTCACCGCTTTGACGAATATTTTCTGGAATACATTCTGGAAGAAGCGGGTGAAAATCTTTCGCCGAAGCTTTTGTGTTCCCATGCTCTGCATGTGCTGAAGGATTATGACAGCAAAAATAATACGGAGCTGTATAAAACCCTGAAGATCTATCTCAAGCTGGAACGAAATGCACTTCAGACAGCAAAAGCTCTTTTCATACACAGAAGTTCTCTTTTCTACAGGATAGAGAGGATCACCCAATTGACAAAGATCAATCTTGACGATCCCAAAGAACGGCTGATCCTTCAGCTGTCCTATTGTCTGATGGAAGGTACAAAAACTTTTTCCTGACAGGTATTGACAAATACCCCATGAGGGTATATATTGTTCCATGTAAAGCGAATACCCCATGAGGGTATTTTGAAAGAGAAAGGAGTGACAGCCTGTGACTGAAAAAAAAGCCTGTCCCTGCTGCAGTGAGAAACACACTGTACGTTCCGAGGAGGAGAAGAAGAAGCTGATCAACCGTCTGAAACGTATTGAAGGACAGATCAGGGGCATCATAGGAATGATGGAGAATGATGCTTACTGCAACGATATCCTGATCCAGTCCGCAGCGGTCAATGCCGCAGTCAATGCTTTTAATAAAGAGCTGCTTGCCACCCATATCCGTACCTGCGTTGCCAGAGATATCCGGGAAGGTAAGGACGAGACGATCGATGAGCTTGTAGCAACCCTCCAGAAGCTGATGAAATAGGGATAATATATTTTAGGAGGATATTAAGAGAGAATGGAACAATATAACGTAACTGGTATGAGCTGTGCAGCCTGCTCTGCCCGGGTAGAAAAAGCCGTATCCAAAGTTCCCGGTGTGGCCAGCTGTTCGGTGAGCCTTCTTACCAACTCCATGGGAGTGGAGGGAAGCGCATCTGCACAGGACATCATAAAGGCAGTGGAAGCGGCAGGCTACGGAGCTTCCCTGAAAGGTGCCGCCGGCGAAAAAATTTCCATGTCAGCGGCCGAGGAAGCACTGGAAGATCATGAGACACCTGTTTTGAAAAGGCGTCTTATTGCATCAGTAGGTTTTTTGCTTGTTCTGATGTACTTTTCCATGGGACATATGATGTGGGGATGGCCGTTGCCGAAATGGTTTGATGATAATCATGTAGCCATGGGACTGGTACAGCTGCTTCTTGCAGGAATTATCATGGTGATCAACCAGAAATTCTTTATCAGCGGTTTTAAGAGTCTCTGGCATCGTTCCCCGAACATGGATACCCTGGTAGCACTTGGCTCCATGGCATCCTTTGTATGGAGTGTTTATGCACTGTTTGCCATGACGAGAGCACAGGTAGATGGAGATTCTGCAGCAGTCATGAATTACATGATGGATTTCTATTTTGAATCCGCAGCCATGATCCTGACACTGATCACTGTAGGAAAAATGCTGGAAGCCCGCTCAAAGGGTAAGACCACCGATGCCCTGAAAAGCCTGATGAAGCTGGCACCGAAAACAGCAGTTGTAGTACGAAACGGGCAGGAACTTAACGTCCCTATTGAACAGGTACAGAAAGGTGAGATCTTTGTTGTACGTCCGGGTGAGAACATTCCTGTGGATGGTGTGATCCTGGAAGGTACTACCGCAGTCAATGAATCTGCACTGACCGGTGAGAGTATTCCGGTAGATAAAGAAACCGGAGATATGGTTTCCGCGGCAACAGTCAACCAGTCTGGATTCATTAAATGTGAAGCTACCCGTGTGGGAGAGGATACCACACTTTCCCAGATCATAAAAATGGTCAGTGATGCAGCCGCTACAAAAGCTCCTATTGCCAAGATTGCAGACCGTGTTTCCGGAGTGTTCGTTCCGGCCGTAATTACCATTGCCGTGATCACGACGATCATTTGGCTTCTGGTCGGACAGAGCTTTGGTTATGCGCTGGCAAGAGGCATTTCTGTTCTGGTTATCAGCTGCCCGTGTGCACTTGGTCTTGCAACGCCGGTTGCTATTATGGTAGGAAACGGTATGGGCGCCAAAAACGGAATCCTCTTTAAAACAGCGGTTTCCCTTGAAGAAGCGGGAAAAGTCCAGATCGTTGCGCTGGATAAAACAGGAACGATCACAAGCGGTCAGCCGGAAGTGACAGATATTCTGCCTGCACAGAGCATTATAGAGAAAGAACTTCTCACACTTGCCTGTGCCCTGGAGAAAAAAAGCGAGCATCCCCTTGCAAAAGCTGTTCTGAAAAAAGCCGAGGAAGAGAAGCTGGTTCCGGAAGAGGTTACCGGATTCCAGGCACTTCCGGGTAACGGTCTTTCAGCAGTGCTTGGAAATGACACGCTGACAGGCGGAAGTATGAAATTTATCAGCAGCCAGACCCGTGTTCCGTCAGATCTTCAGGCAAAAGCCGAAGCACTTGCGGAACAGGGAAAAACGCCGCTTCTTTTTACCAGAAACGGAAAGCTTCTGGGAATCATCGCAGTGGCAGATGTGATCAAGGAGGACAGCCCGCGTGCGGTAAAAGAGCTTCAGAATATGGGAATCCGTGTGGTGATGCTGACCGGTGATAATGAGCGGACAGCAAGAGCTATCGGGGCGCAGGCTGGCGTTGACGATGTGATCGCAGGAGTTCTTCCTGACGGAAAGGAGAGCGTGATCCGCTCACTGAAAGAACAGGGTAAGGTTGCCATGGTAGGCGATGGTATCAACGATGCACCTGCACTTACAAGGGCAGATATCGGAATCGCCATCGGAGCAGGAACAGACATTGCCATTGATGCGGCCGATGTTGTTCTGATGAAGAGTCGCTTAAGTGATGTTCCGGCTGCAGTTCGTCTGAGCCGTGCCACACTTCGGAATATCCACGAGAATCTTTTCTGGGCATTTTTCTACAATGTGATCGGTATTCCCCTAGCAGCAGGTGTATGGATCCCGATCTTCGGCTGGACACTGAATCCGATGTTCGGTGCTGCGGCAATGAGTCTGTCAAGCTTCTGTGTGGTAACCAATGCACTTCGACTGAATCTGTTCAAGGTTCACAGCACAGCCCGTGATAAGGCACTGAAAAATCCGGTAGCTTTAAACATCAGTCATGATGAAAATAAAGAAAATAAAAAACAGGAAAAGGAGACAAAAACTATGGTAAAAGTAACAGTTAATGTAGAAGGAATGATGTGCGGTCACTGTGAGGCACATGTAAACAAAGCAATCCAGGCAGCTTTTGGTGCTGAGGATGTGGTATCTTCCCACGAGAGCGGAACAACCGTATTCACTGCACCGGAGAAGGTTAATGAGGCCAGGGTTGAAGAAGTGATCAAAGAAGCCGGCTACGAGTTCAAAGGCATCACACAGGAATAAGTGAATCCCAATCCCTTTAATAAATTTTTTGTAAAGAAGCAGCTCTGTGTAAAAAGCAGGGCTGTTTCTTTATGTATAAAAATCCGGTTCCGGAAATATACTAAATCAAAAAATAACAGGCTGTTAAATAACCCTTTTACATGAAACTCATTGGATGAGAGGAAAGGAAGGATGTTTTTTGAAGAAAGAAACCAAAAAGCTGATAACCTGTATAGCAGTGCCGTTGGCTACAGGTGCAGTTTCGGGATTTTTTACAAGAAATGGAATGAAGGTATTTGCCAGGCTTGACAAACCACCTTTATCTCCGCCGGGATGGTTGTTCCTTGTTGTGTGGACGATCTTGTTTATCATGATGGGAACTGCATCCTGGCTGGTCGCGTCCAGACCGGAAAGCAAAGCCAGAAACCAGGCACTTACTTTATATGGGATTCAGCTTGCGGTAAACTTTTTATGGCCGTTTTTCTTTTTTGGTGCCGGCTGGTATACATTTGCCTTGTTGTGGCTGCTTCTTCTGTGGGGACTGGTATATTGGTGTATTCGTGTATTTGCAGGATTTTCCAAAAAAGCTGTCTATCTGATGATTCCGTATATTATATGGCTGACGTTTGCCGGATATCTGAATCTTTTTATTGCACTGTGGAATTAGAAAAAGCAGAAATCTTTTATAAATATGGCTAATATCCTTATGATTTATTTTGAAAAAGACGAAATATCCTCTGAATTAATTGTTATTTTTCTGTACCGTATGCTATACTGAAAAACGATTATGGATGTACGAAAAATAAAGAATCGTTAAACTATGGAAGCAGAGAGGAGCACATTATGAGCGGATTTTTTGGAGTAGCATCAAAAGAAGACTGCGTACTGGAACTTTTTTACGGAGTAGATTATCACTCCCATCTGGGAACACGTCGTGGCGGAATGGCAGTTTACGGTGAAAATGGATTCGACCGTGCCATTCACAACATTGAGAACACACCTTTCCGTACGAAATTTGACGGCGATGTAGGTTCCATGAAAGGAAATATGGGAATCGGATGTATTTCTGATTATGAACCGCAGCCACTTCTTTTCAGCTCCCGGATCGGAAGCTTTGCCCTCACATTTGTGGGAAAGATTAACAATTATGATGAGCTTTTACAGAGAATGTATGACACTACTAAGGTACATTTCCAGGAAATGACAAACGGAACCGTCAATGTAACAGAACTCATCGCTGCCCTGATCTGTGAAAAAGACAATTTCGTGGAAGGTATCCAGTATGTGCAGGGTCTGATCGATGGCTCCATGACACTGCTTCTTATGACGCAAGACGGAATCTATGCTGCCCGTGACAAGATGGGACGTACCCCTGTGGAGATCGGCCATAAAGAAGGCTCGTACTGCCTCTCCTTCGAGAGTCATGCGTACATTAATTTGGGATATGAGGACTATAAAGAGCTGGGACCTGGTGAGATCGTTTTTGTTACAGCAGATGGCGTAAAAACGCTGGTAGAGCCCGGAAAGAAAATGAAGATCTGTTCCTTCCTCTGGGTATATTACGGCTATCCCACTGCAGCCTATGAAGGCGTTAATGTAGAGGAAATGCGCTACCGCTGTGGAAGCATGCTTGCAAAAAGAGATGGCGATTCTGTTCATCCGGATATTGTAGCCGGTGTTCCGGATTCCGGTATCGCTCATGCTATCGGTTATGCTAATGAATCCGGAATTCCTTACGCAAGACCGTTTATCAAATATACACCGACCTGGCCAAGATCCTTCATGCCCACCAATCAGAACCAGAGAAATCTGATCGCACGTATGAAGCTGATCCCTGTTCGTGCCCTTATCAAAGGAAAAAAACTTCTGCTCATCGATGATTCCATCGTCCGTGGAACACAGCTTCGTGAGACAACGGAATTCCTGTATCGCAGCGGCGCGAAGGAAGTCCATGTACGTCCGGCCTGCCCGCCGATCATGTACGGCTGCAAATACCTGAATTTCTCCCGTTCAAAATCTGAGATGGAGCTGATCGCGCGCCAGGTGATTGAAAAGAGAGAGGGTCCGAACTGCCCACAGGAGATCCTGGATGAATATGCAGATCCACATACTGAGAGATATGAGCAGATGGTACAGGATATCTGTAAGATGCAGAACTTTACCACCCTCCGTTATCACAGACTGGATGATCTTCTGGAGTCTATTGGTATCGATCCATGTAATGTATGTACATACTGTTTTAACGGAAAAGAATAAAACGGTGCCGCAAACTTCCCGTTGCATTTCATTTTCTGACAGCTTATAATAAAACCATAAAAAAATAAGATGCGGATATGTCTTTGGGGGCATATCCGTGTTTTTGTTGTCGTATATAAATGAGGAGTTAAAAATGCTATACCCCATAAAAGCAGTTATTTTTGACGTAGATGGAGTACTTCTGGATTCACTTTCTATATGGAGGGAGCTTGGAAGGCGCTATATCACAAAGCTCGGATATCAGCCGGTTCCGGATATGGACGAGATCCTTTTTCCCATGAGTATGGAACAGGGAGCTGCCTGGCTGAAGGATATATTTTCTATGGAAGCTTCGGAAGAAACGATCATGCAGGCACTGATGCAGCAGATAGAGAGCTACTATTTTGAGGAAGTACAGGCAAAATCCAGTGCAGAGGAGCTTTTGCGTGAGCTGAATATGCTTGGAATTCCGGCAGCAGCAGCCACCTCCAGTCCCAGGGAGCATGTGAGAAGAGCTCTGGAAAGAAATCATCTGCTTCCTTATTTACAAAAGATCTATACAACAAGTGAGATTAACGCGAGCAAGTACTCACCGGAAATATACTTTACTGCAGCCGAGTTTTTGAAGACCAGGCCACAGGATACCCTTGTTGTTGAGGATTCCTTATATGCTTTAAATACAGCAAAAAATGCCGGATTCCAGACTGCCGGGATCTTTGATCCTTTTGGCGAACCGAATCAGGCTCAGTTAAAAGAAAAGGCAGATGTTTACTGCAGTTCTTTAAATGAGCTTTTGAATTACTTTGGATAAATTTTATAAAAAACGGAGGATACGAACATGAAAAAAGCATTAACCATAGCAGGCAGTGATTCCAGCGGCGGTGCCGGGATTCAGGCCGATATCAAGACCATGATGGCCAACGGTGTTTATGCCATGAGTGTCGTTACAGCTCTGACCGCGCAGAACACAACGGGTGTCTCTGCCATTTTAAATGCAACACCGGAGTTCTTAAGTCAGGAGCTGGACAGCATTTTTACAGATATTTTCCCGGATGCAGTGAAGATCGGAATGGTATCCGAGAGTGGACTGATCCGTGTGATCGCAGAGAAGCTTGGTCAGTATAAGGCTGCAAATATCGTTGTGGATCCGGTTATGGTAGCGACCAGCGGAGCGAGACTGATCAGTGAAAATGCCGTGGAAGTTCTGAAGAACGAACTGTTTCCTCTGGCAGATCTTCTCACACCCAATATTCCGGAAACAGAAGTTCTTACCGGAATGCAGATAAAAAGTGCGGAAGATATGATCGAAGCAGCCAGGAGAGTTTCCGAAAAATACAACTGTGCAGTGCTCTGTAAGGGTGGACATAAGCTGAACGATGCCAATGATCTTCTCTACGAAAATGGAAGCTACCGGTGGTTTGAAGGAAAACGTATTGACAATCCAAACACTCACGGAACAGGATGTACCCTTTCTTCCGCGATCGCATCCAACCTTGCCAAAGGCTTTTCCATGGAAGAATCTGTGAACCGGGCGAAAGATTACATATCCGGTGCGCTTGCCGCCATGCTGGATCTTGGTAGGGGAAGCGGCCCTATGGATCATGGATTTGCAATAAAAAACAGCTATACAGAGGAGGCAGAAAACTTATGACAGTTACAGAACGGATCGCAGCACTTCGGACGCTGATGAAAGAAAAAAAGATAGACGCCTATCTTGTTCCTACTGATGATTTTCACGGTTCGGAATATGTAGGAGATTATTTTAAATGTCGTAAATACATTACAGGTTTCACAGGCTCAGCAGGAACTGCTGTGATCATGCAGGATATGGCAGGACTGTGGACGGATGGACGGTATTTTATCCAGGCAGCAGCACAGCTTGAGGGCACACCGGTCACCCTTTTTAAAATGGGAGAACCGGATGTTCCGACCATTTACAAGTTTCTGGAAGAGCATCTGAAAGAGGGGATGTGCCTTGGATTCGACGGTCGGACTGTCAGTGCAGCAGAAGCAGACGAGCTGAAAAAAATTCTTCAGAAGAAACAGATCCGTTTTTCTGTAAATGAGGATCTGATCGGCGAGATCTGGAACGACCGTCCGGCGATTTCCTGTGAACCGGTAATGGAACTGGAAAAGAAATGGACCGGACGCTCCAGAGCAGATAAATGCCGGGAAATCCGTGAAAAAATGAAAGAAAAGGGAGCAGATCTTTTTGTTCTCACCTCCCTTGACGATATTGCCTGGCTTTTAAATATCCGTGGCAATGATATCCACTGCTGTCCGGTAGTGCTTTCCTATCTTGTGATGGATGAAAAAGAGATCCGTCTTTTTGCAGGTGAGAGTGCTTTTTCCCAGGAAATAAAGGATTCTCTGGCAGCCGATGGTGTTACGATCTATCCGTACAACGATATTTACACTTATGTACAGACGATTCCGGAAAATCAAAAAATATATCTTTCCAGAGCACAGGTGAACAGCCGACTTGTTGACAATATCCCGGAAAAAGTAACGATTCTGGATGGTGAAAATATGACGCTTCTTCCAAAAGCGGTCAAGAATGAGACAGAAGTAAGAAATGAAAAAGCAGCTCACATCAAAGACGGTGTAGCAATGACAAAATTTATCTATTGGCTCAAAAAAAATATCGGCAGCCAGACGATCACCGAGCTTTCCGCAGCAGACAAGCTCTATGAATTCCGGAGCGGACAGGAAAATTTTCAGGGAAACAGCTTTGATCCGATCATAGCCTATGGAACACACGGGGCGATCGTTCATTACAGCGCAACCGAAGAAACCAATATTCCTTTGGAGCCGAAGGGATTGGTTCTGATGGATACCGGCGGTCATTATCTGGAAGGAACTACCGATATCACACGTACCGTTGTGCTGGGTGATCTCACAGAAAAAGAAAAGAAATATTTTACAGCAGTGCTCCGTGGTCACTTAAACCTGGCAGCTGCGAAATTCCGTTATGGCTGCACAGGGCTGAACCTGGATGCCATTGCAAGAGAACCGCTCTGGGCAATGGGAGAGGACTATAACCATGGAACCGGTCACGGTGTCGGTTATCTTCTCAATGTACATGAGGGACCACAAAGCTTCCGCTGGAAAAATCTTGCGAACCATCCGGCACCTGTACTGGAAGAGGGCATGATCACCTCCGATGAGCCCGGATATTATGCGGAAAACGAGTTCGGAATCCGACACGAAAACCTTATCGTGTGCAGAAAATCCGCAAAAACAGCATATGGCCAGTTTATGGAATTCGAACCTCTGACCATGGTTCCCTTTGATCTGGACGGCATTGATCCCCTTCAGATGGAAACAGGAGAACGTCATCTGCTCAATCAGTATCATGCACTGGTATACAGGAATATCTCTCCGTATCTGAACGAGGAAGAGAAGCAGTGGCTGAAAGAAGTCACCAGAGAAATATAAATTTTAGCCATTCCTGCTAAAAGAACTTGACCTAAACCTGGGTTCAGGTTGTATGCTAAAAGTAGTAAATTTTTTTATAAACAATGCAGGAGGTATTGAAATGGCACATAAAAAAATGGTACCAGGAACAGGCGGAGAACACTATATTCCATATAAAGAGCGTTTAGGCGAGAAGTCTACGGTATATTTTACAGAAGACCTTTCCGCAGAGGGAGTGAAGAAGATCTTTGAGCGCATAAGCGCAAACATTCAGGGAAAAATTGGTGTTAAGCTCCACACGGGAGAACAGCACGGGCCGAATATCATCCCGGCTCAATGGGTAAAAGAACTGATCGAGGACAAGCTTCCGGATGCCCACATCGTAGAAACCAATACTTACTACGAGGGCGACCGCTATACTACAGAGCTGCACCGTGAGACTCTGAAGGTAAACGGCTGGACTTTCTGCCCGGTGGATATTCTGGATGAAGAAGGAACCACCAAGTTTCCGGTAAAAGATGGTAAATGGTTCACTGAGATGAGCGTTGGAAAGAATCTTGCTGATTATGATTCCCTTCTTGTGCTGACACATTTTAAGGGGCACACAATGGGTGGTTTCGGTGGCTCTAATAAAAATATCGGTATTGGCTGTGCAGACGGACGTATCGGTAAGGGAATGATTCATACAGTAAAAGGTTCCGATAATCTGTGGAGCATCGCAGAAGAGGAGCTTATGGAGCGTATCACAGAATCCACCAAATCCGTAGTCGATCATTTCGGAAAAAATATCGTATTTATCAATGTTCTCCGGAATATGTCTGTTTCCTGTGACTGTGAGGGAACCGCAGCAGCACCGGTTGTAACGCCGAACATCGGCATTGTAGCTTCTACAGATATCCTTGCAGCAGACCAGGCTTCCGTAGATCTTGTCTATGCACTGAAAGATGCAGACCACAAGGATCTGGTAGAAAGAATTGAAACCCGTCATGGCCTCCGCCAGCTCAGCTATATGAAGGAACTTCATATGGGTAATGACAGATATCATCTGATCGATATCGACCAGGATGATAAGGAGATCCTTCCGGCAGATGCGGTAGCGAATGTAAAACCATTCCAGAAATAATAAGAGTAAAGATCAGAGGATTTTCCCGAAATGTAAAAAATAATTATACAGTGAGGTAACGGAATTATGAATAAAGAACAAAAGTCTGCTGACAAATATATTGACCTCCATGCACATCTTGACGGCTGTATTACCGGAGATATTGCCAGGAAACTGGCGGCATTACAACAGAGAACTCTTCCGACAGAGGATGACGGGGAACTGCTTTCCCTTCTTTCTGTACCGGATTCCTGTGAGAATCTTAATGATTTCCTGAAATGCTTTGATCTGCCTCTTTCTCTTCTTCAGACAGAAGAAGCACTGGAGGAGGCGGTGTATCTTATTCTCTCTGATATGAAAGAAAACGGTGTGATCTATGCAGAGCTTCGTTTTGCACCGCAGTTCCATACACGGAAAGGAATGTCACAGGAAATGGCGGTACAGGCTGCTTTGAAAGGTCTGAAAAGATCACCGATTCCCGGTAATCTGATCCTGTGCTGTATGCGGGGAGATTCTAACGAAAAAGAAAATCTGGAAACCCTTGAGCTTACACGTCGGTATCTTACAGAAGACGGAGGCGTTGTTGCGGCAGATCTTGCAGGAGCAGAGGCACTTTTCCCGACGGAGGATTTTGAGATGCTTTTTGCGAAAGCAGGAGAATATAATATCCCGTTTACGATCCATGCCGGAGAAGCCGGGGATGCAGACGATGTGAGAACAGCCATTTCGATGGGTGCAAAAAGAATAGGTCACGGCGTACGGATTGCAGGACATGAGGATGTGATCGCCCTTGTAAAAAACAAGGGAATATTCCTGGAAATGTGCCCTACAAGCAACCGCCAGACAAAAGCTGTTGACGATATGAGCAAATACCCGTTGAAGGATTTTCTGGAAAAAGGAATTAAGGTAACGCTGAATACCGACGATCCTGCGATCGAACGCACAACGCTTGCCCGGGAATTCACTTATATGGAACAGCTTGTAGAGCTCTCGCCAGAACAGGAGAAACAGCTTCTTCTGAATTCTGTGAAAGCAGCGTTTACATCTGATGCCAGAAAAGAAGACCTGCGCAGACAGATCCTTTCCTGAGTGGCAGAGGATAAACTGGTATGAACGCAAATTTCGAATACTACAAAGTATTTTATTATGTTTCAAAATACGAGAATCTTACAAAAGCAGCAACAGTACTGAAAACCAGCCAGCCGGCTGTGACAAGAACGATTCATAATCTTGAGAATATTTTGGGATGCCGGCTTTTTATCCGAAGCAAGAGTGGAATGAAGCTGACGCCCGAAGGCAGGATCTTTTATGAATACATATCAGCCGGCTGTGCACAGTTTTTTAAAGCAGAAAGTAACTTGAGTAACCTGATCAGCCTGGAAAACGGCACGATCTATATCAGCGCAACGGAAACGGCACTTCACTGTTATCTGTTTGAAGCTGTCCGTGATTTTAACATTTTATATCCGAATGTACATTTCAAAATTCTGAATAACAGTACAACAGATTCGGTAAATGCGCTGAAAGAAGGAAAAGTAGACCTGGCTGTGGTATCTGCATCCCTTCAGGTGTCCAAGCCACTGAAAATGAAGGTAGTAAAAAAATATCGTGATATTCTGATCGCAGGAAGCCGATTTGAAGATCTGAAGGATAAAAAAATTTCCCTTGGAGAGCTTTCCTCTTATCCATGGATCAGTCTTACCTCTGAAGCCATTACAAGAAACTTTCTGGATGCGTACTTTGACAGCAACGGACTGCAGTTTTCGCCGGATGTAGAGCTGGCCACAACGGATATGATCCTTCCAGCTGTGCGCTATAATCTGGGACTTGGATTTATTCCGCGGGAATTCGCCCGGGATGATCTGGAATCCGGAAAGGTTTTTGAAGTTCACGTAAATGAAGCACTTCCGGAAAGAAATATTCTTCTGATCCACGATATCGAATATCCACAGAGTATTGCTTCCAAGGCATTTCAGAAATTCCTTATGGACCGGGAAGCAGAAAAAGAAACAAATTCCATATAATATCCTGATCAGATAAATCTCTGGTCAAAAAAATAAAAAACAGGGCAGGCACATCTGTGATCTCACAGTGTGTCTGCCCTGTATCTGGTTATTTCGAGGATTATGATTAATTAATATAAACTGGATTTTTTATTTATGCCATTCCCAGTTTCTGATCTCTTCCAGATCCTGACCATACTCAGCAATGTACTGTTTATGCTCAACAAGCTTGTCGTTCATCTTCTGGATCAGGAAAGAGCCCTTGTTGCCAAGCTGTGGCAGATGCATGATCGCATCTTTTACAAGGTTGAAACGGTCGATCTGGTTCTGCACACGCATATCGAACGGAGTAGTAATAGTACCTTCCTCCTGGTATCCATGAACGGAAACATTGTGGTTGTGACGGCCGTAAGTAAGCTCATGGATCAGAGTCGGATATCCGTGGAATGCAAAGATAACAGGTTTGTCTTTTGTGAAGATCGCATCATACTCTGCATCGCTTAAGCCATGTGGATGCTTGTGGTCGGACTCCAGTTTGAACAGGTCGACAACGTTTACAACACGGATCTTAAGCTCCGGCATTTCATCACGAAGGATAGTAACAGCAGCCATGATCTCAAGGGTAGGTGTGTCACCACAGCAGGCCATAACAACATCCGGCTCCTCGCCGCAGTCATTACTTGCCCACTCCCAGATACCGATACCCTGTGTGCAGTGCTTAACAGCCTGCTCCATGGTCAGCCACTGGCAGCTCGGATGTTTGGAAGCTACGATCGCGTTTACATAGTTCTTACTCTTGATACAGTGGTCGAAGCAGGAGAGTAAGCAGTTCGCGTCTGGTGGGAGATACATACGTACCACATCTGCCTTCTTGTTGGCGATGTGATCCAGGAATCCAGGATCCTGATGTGTAAATCCGTTATGATCCTGCTGCCATACGTTGGATGTCAGGATGAAGTTTAAGGATGCGATCGGCTGTCTCCAGGAAAGCTGATTGCAGACTTTCAGCCATTTTGCGTGCTGTGCTGCCATGGAGTCAACGATACGGATGAATGCCTCGTAGCTTGCAAAGAAGCCATGACGGCCTGTAAGAAGATAACCTTCCAGCCATCCCTCACACATATGCTCGCTGAGCATACTGTCCATGATACGTCCGTCTCTTGCAAGGCAGTCATCGGATTCAACCATCTCTGCATTCCAGTCACGTTTCTGATACTCGAATACTTTGTACAGACGGTTGGACATACTTTCGTCCGGTCCAAAGATACGGAAGTTTTTGTTCTCCTCATTCAGCTTGAAGATATCACGGATATATCCGCCAAGTTCGATCATATCCTGAGCTTTTGTTTTTCCAGGCTGAACATCAATGCCATACTCGCGGAAATCCGGGAGACGAAGATCTTTAAGAAGAAGACCGCCGTTTGCATGTGGGTTTGCACCAAGACGTGCATTTCCCTTAGGAGCAAGCTCTGCAAGCTCAGGGATCAGGCGTCCATTCTCATCGAAAAGCTCCTGAGGACGATAGCTTTCCAGCCACTCCTTGAGAAGGTCAAGATGCTCCGGAGATTCCATGGAAAGCGGAACCTGATGAGCACGGAAAGAACCTTCAATCTGAAGTCCGTCAACAACTTTTGGGCCGGTCCATCCTTTCGGAGTACGGAGAATGATCATTGGCCATACCGGACGCTCCGGATCGTTGTTTTCACGTGCGTTCTTCTGGATTGCTTTGATCTCTTCGATAACAGTGTCCATGGTCTCGGCCATCTTTTTGTGCATGGTCATCGGATCGTCGCCTTCAATGAAGTATGGCTTCCATCCACAGCCCTTGAAGAAGCACTCAAGCTCCTCATGGGAAAGACGTGCAAAGATTGTCGGATTGCTGATCTTATATCCGTTTAAGTGAAGAATCGGAAGTACAGCACCATCTGTGATCGGGTTCAGGAACTTGTTGGACTGCCAGGATGTTGCAAGTGGGCCAGTTTCAGCTTCACCGTCACCGACAACAGTTGTTGCGATCAGGTCAGGATTATCGAATACGGCACCAAATGCGTGTGCGATGGAATATCCAAGCTCACCGCCCTCGTTGATGGAACCAGGTGTTTCCGGTGCACAGTGACTCGGAACTCCGCATGGGAAGGAGAACTGCTTGAACATTTTCTTCATACCTTCTTCATCCTGGCTGATGTTCGGATATACCTCGCTGTAGGAGCCCTCCAGATAAGTGTTTGCGATCATGAAGTTTCCGCCATGTCCAGGACCGGAAAGAAGAATCATATCCAGATCATAACGTTTGATGACACGGTTGCAGTGTGCATAAACAAAGTTCTGTCCAGGTACGGTTCCCCAGTGTCCAACGATTTTTTTCTTGATCTGGTCCATAGTCAGTGGCTCTTTCAGCAGCGGATTATCAAGAAGATAAAGCTGTCCGGCGGACAGGTAGTTGGCAGCACGCCAGTAAGCATCGATCTTGTCAAGCATTTCCTGATTCAAAGGCTGCTTTTCCAGACATAATTTGTTGTCTTCCATTTTCTTACCTCTTTCTTTTGTCATTACTCATAAATGGTTGAATGGTTGTTGATAAGATGATTTTTGTTATTTTTTTAACCAGGAATATCCTATCATAACGAAAATATTCCGTAAAATAGCAATATTGCATTGTAATTATAACTTTTTGATATGGATAATCTTAAAAAAATATGGATTACCATAAAAACAGCAGGTTTCTGAGTCGAAAATTGAAGATGTTATTAATGAGAAGTTTTATCTAATTGTTTCACACCAGAAAAAGTGCTATACCAAAAATATTCTTGAATAACGTAAAATGGAATCATAAAAGAAAAGGGAGAGATGACTTATGTTAATGTCCGGTATTTTGGGAGAACAGAAATTTTATATGATTTAAAAATGTGATAGTTTGAACATGAAAGAAAGATAAAGATACTTTTGCTGAATTATAAGGGATGGAGGTGAAGATGGTCAGAACAAACAAGATAATAAATGAAGGATTACCTGAAAGCGTTAAGACGGTGAGGTTTTTCTTGTGTACAATAGAGTATTAGGGTATAATAAAATCAGCTTTTTGCACACGTTAAAAGTTATAATACGGAAATCGGCAAACCAGATGAAAGTCTGGGACGCAAAGCTACAGGGCCTGTAAAATGGCAGCCAGTTGCATAAAACGAGGTGCACTGTCTGCTTGGCAGTGTTTTTTTTGAGTTAAAAACAACTTAAATTATCAACAGGAGATAGAAGGAAAATGAAAGGAAAAAGAGTGATTGCAGGCATTCTGCTTGTGGGAATTTTAGCAGTCACCCTGACAGGGTGTAAAAACACAGGGAGCGGTAAAAAAGAAACAGAAAAGCCTGTTATTACCCTCGGCAGTGATAACTATCCACCATACAATTATCTGAATGAGGATGGTGTACCAACGGGAATAGATGTAGAACTGGCTACAGAAGCATTCAAAAGAATGGGATATCAGGTGGATGTTGTCCAGATTGACTGGGAGGAGAAAAAAGAACTGGTGGAGAGCGGAGAGATTGACTGTATCATGGGCTGCTTTTCCATGGAAGGACGCCTTGACGATTACCGCTGGCAGGACCATACATAGCAAGCCGTCAGGTGGTTGCTGTAAATGAGAACAGTGATATCTATAAACTGAGTGACCTGGCGGGAAAGAACCTGGCTGTCCAGTCCACAACCAAACCAGAAGGTATCTTTCTGAAGCGGACAGATGAAAGAATCCCAAAACTGGGAAATCTGATCAGCCTGGGACACAGGGAGCTGATCTATACATTTCTGGGAAAAGGATATGTGGATGCAGTCGCCGCACATGAGGAATCTGTTGTCCAGTATATGAAGGATTATGATACAAGTTTCCGTATTCTGGAAGAACCTTTGATGATCACCGGAATAGGTGTTGCTTTTGCAAAAGATGATGACAGGGGAATCTGTGAGCAGATGAGCCAGACTCTGGAAGAAATGCGTCAGGATGGCACATCCCTGAAAATCATTGAAAAATATCTGGATGCTCCCCAGAAGTATCTGGAGGTGGATGATCTTGGATATTAAGAGAAAGAAAAAAGAAAAACGAAACCAGCTATTCGGTGGTCTGATTGGAATCTGTGTGGCTGTAGTTTTTCTGTTTTATTTCTTTCATGCGGAGAAAGCGGAAGCAGAGAAAAGAATGGTAGAGATTGTAAATTATGTCAAAGTGCAGTGTTCCACCTACACCCATTATAATGAATCTTCGGAATCCAAAAGTCTTCTCCGTGCCATTGAAAGTGCCCGACAGATGAGTACAAATATTAACATGGAAATGGAAAACGGCGGCCAGCTAAGCGAGGATTTTCTGAAAGAAAATCTGCAGACTCTCTGGGTGGATGGCATCCTTGTGCTGGATACAGAAGGAAAGACAGACTGTGAATACAGCACGGACGAGTCTCTGGCTAATGAGATTACGGAGTATCTGCAAAAAGAAATTATCATGGATTTTGCCGGATATGAAGAAAGATCTTATTCGGAACGGTTTACCAGGGGAGATGGATCCTTTATTGACATTGCAGCCTGCGCCAGAAAAGATGCACCGGGTATTGTTGCAATCTACTATTACACATCTCCTGAATTTGCCAGAAACTATACACTGACGATACAGGGGCTTTTAAACGGTTATAGTATCCAGAAAGATGGAACGATTATTGTTGCAGACAAAGGAACCGTAGTTGCCAGCAATGATGAGAAACTGCTGGGACAGAATACAGCCAACAACGAGGTTGTTCAGGCAATGAAAAAACATACAGACAGTCAGCATATTTTTCATTTGAAGAATGGAGGAACCGGATGTTACGGAATCATGCTGAAGCAGCGGGATTATTATATCTATGCATATCTTCCAGATACGGAAGTGTTTCATGATCTTCCATTAAGCGTGATAAGCGTTATTTTTCTTTATTTTCTGGTGTTCAGTGTATTCTGGTTCTGGGCATACAGAACCAATCTGGCGCACCGGAGACAAGAATTTGAAAAAGATGAAAAATATAAAGCAGAACTTCTGACAGCAGCAAAAAAGGCAGAAGCCGCCAACGAGGCAAAAACAGAGTTCCTTCATCGTATGAGCCACGATATCAGGACTCCGATTAATGGAATCTACGGTTTGATCAATATGGCAGAGTATTATGCAGATGATATGGAGAAGCAGAAGGAATACAGGACAAAGGTTAAAGCGGCATCCAATCTGTTGCTGGAACTGGTAAATGATGTTCTGGACATGAGTAAGCTGGAGTCGGGTGAAGTTGTTCTGGAAGAGAGACCATTTAACCTGAGTAAAATTTCTGAGGAAGTGCTTGTTGTGATTGAACAGATTGCTGCAGAACAGAATATCCGGATTGTATGGGAGAAAAAAGAAATCATACACCGTGATCTTATTGGAAGTCCGGGGTATGTGAAACGTGTGATGATGAATATCCTGTCCAATGCAGTGAAATATAACAGAGAAAACGGACATATTTATCTTAGCTGCATGGAAATACCATCCGAACAGCCAGGAATGACGACAATGGAATTTGTCTGCCGGGATACAGGAATCGGAATGACTGAGGAGTTCCAGAAACATATTTTTGAACCATTTGCACAGGAATATACGGGAAGCCGCACAAAGTTTGCCGGAACCGGATTGGGAATGGCTATTGCAAAGAAACTGGTCGAGAAAATGGGTGGAACCATTACTTTTGAAAGCGAAAAAGGCGTAGGGTCGACATTTGTGATCCAGGTTTCATTTAAAATAGATCCGGATGCGGATAAACGTGAAGAACAGAAGGATGTATCCGAAAAATCTATAAAGGGGCTGCATATTCTTCTGACAGAAGATAATGAGCTGAATATGGAAATCGCTGAATTTGTGCTTCAGAATGAGGGCGCGGACGTGATCAAAGCGTGGAATGGGCAGGAAGCGGTTGAACTGTTCAGAAAAAGTGAACCTGGTGAATTTGATGTCATTCTTATGGACATTATGATGCCGGTAATGAATGGTTATGAAGCTACAAAGATGATCAGGTCTCTGGACAGAGAGGATGCAAAGGAGGTACCGATCATTGCAATGACAGCAAATGCGTTCACGGAGGACAGAATAAGAGCAAAAGAAGCAGGAATGGATGAACATATCGCCAAGCCTGTTGATGTGGAAGTACTGATAAAAGTAATTCATAAATTGGTAGGGTGATAAAAATATGGATAAAAGGCAAAGAATACTGATTGTTGATGATGCAAAGCTCAACAGGGATATGTTGAAGGAGATTCTCGGAGATACTTATAATTATCTGGAAGCCGAAAATGGAAATCAGGCAATCCAGATGATAGGAGAAAATATTGGAATTGATCTGATGCTTTTAGATATCAATATGCCACAGATGAATGGTTTTGAAGTCCTGGAAATAATGAAAAGAAGCCAGTGTATTGCTGAAACTCCTGTAATCATGATATCTTCTGAAGATGCTGTTGATACTATGCGTAAGGCATATGAGCTGGGAATCACAGATTATATCACACGACCGTTTGATTCTGTGATCGTAAAGAAAAGAGTTCAGAATACCTTGGGCCTCTATATGAATCAAAAGCATCTGATAAATGTGGTTTATGATCAGGTTTACGAAAAAGAAGAAAATAATAATATCATGATCCGGATTATGAGTAATATATTGGGATCCCGTAACAGCGAGAGCAGAGAACACATCCTGCATATTAAAACAGCAACGGAGATGATGCTGAGACAACTGGTAAAAGTAACAGATGCTTATCCTTTGACAGAGGCAGATATTGCTTTGACCACAACTGCTTCGTCCCTTCATGATATTGGTAAGATCCGTATTCCGGAAGAAATACTGAATAAACCAGGCAGACTTACCGATGAAGAATTTAAGATTATGAAAACACATAGTGAGCTTGGCGCAGCTATAATTAAGGATATGGACTTTCCACAAGATCATCCACTGGTACATACCGCATGGGAAATCAGCAGGTGGCACCATGAAAGATGGGATGGAAAGGGCTATCCGGATGGATTGAAAGGTGAAGAAATACCAATCTGTGCACAGGTGGTATCGATTGCTGATGTTTATGATGCACTTACAAGTGAAAGATGCTATAAGAAAGCATTTGATCACGACACAGCGATTCAAATGATCCTGGATGGACAGTGCGGACAATTTAATCCCCTCCTTCTTAAGTGCCTGAAAGAACTGAGTCTTCAGCTTTCAAAAATGTCTGGTAAAGAGATGGACGATAATAAATATTCTCATGAAATACAGAGACTTTCGAATGAAATACTCCGTGATAAATCCTTACCGAACCAGATTTATTCACAGAGTCTTGTCAAGGTCATGCAGGAAAAAATCGATTTTTTCAAATCGAACAGTGGCATGAATTCGATTGATTACAATGCGGTTTCAGGTCAGCTTACTATATTAAACGGAAAACAGCAGATATTATGTCAGAGGGATGATCCGAAATTTGATCTGTTCAAAGAATTTGGAGTAATTGAAGAAGATGTTCAATATATTCGGGGTTTGTTACACCAGACATCTGTACAAAATAAAGAAATCTCTGTGCAGATAAAAGCGACGGTGGAAAATAACAGTCAGATGTATAAACTGAAATTGCATACATTGTGGTCGCCTGTGAAGAAAGACGTATATATAGGAATTATCGGGTATTTTGACACTGTAAAACAGAAGAAATGAAAAGGAAACTCAGAGGAGGATTCATAATGAAAAAGAAAAAATGGAACAGAGTTTTGGCTGTGCTTTTGGCGATGGTGACAGTCATAACACTTTTTTCAGGCTGTGGCGGGAAGAGTGCGGAAAAAGGAGATGCAGAAACAATCACGGTGTATTTATGGACCACAAACCTGTATGAGAAATATGCACCATACATTCAGGAACAGCTCCCGGATATCAATGTTGAATTTGTAGTAGGGAACAATGACCTGGATTTCTACAGGTTTCTTAAGGAAAACGGTGGACTGCCGGATATTATAACCTGCTGTCGTTTTTCACTGCATGATGCAAGTCCGCTGAAAGATAGTCTGATGGATCTTTCCACAACCAATGTGGCAGGAGCTGTCTATGATACATATCTCAGTAGTTTTATGAATGAAGATGGAAGCGTAAACTGGCTTCCGGTGTGTGCAGATGCGCATGGCTTTGTAGTGAATAAAGACCTTTTTGAAAAATACGATATCCCGTTGCCAACAGATTATGAAAGCTTTGTCTCTGCCTGCGAGGCATTTGAAGAGGTGGGAATCCGTGGGTTTACCGCAGACTATTATTATGATTATACCTGTATGGAAACACTGCAGGGTCTGTCAGCATCAGAGCTGTCTTCTGTAGACGGACGCAAGTGGCGTACCACCTACAGTGACCCGGATAATACAAAGAGAGAAGGCCTGGACAGTACTGTCTGGACGAAGGCTTTTGAACGTATGGAGCAGTTCATCCAGGATACAGGGCTTAGCCAGGATGATCTGGATATGAATTATGACGATATAGTTGAGATGTATCAAAGCGGCAAGCTTGCCATGTACTTTGGCAGTTCTGCCGGTGTAAAAATGTTTCAGGATCAGGGCATAAACACGACATTTCTTCCATTCTTTCAGGAGAACGGTGAAAAGTGGATTATGACTACGCCATATTTCCAGGTGGCTTTAAACCGTGATCTGACAAAAGATGAAACACGCAGAAAGAAAGCAATGAAGGTGCTGAACACAATGCTTTCAGCGGATGCGCAGAACAGGATTGTTTATGATGGACAGGATCTGTTAAGCTACAGTCAGGATGTGGATCTTAAGCTTACAGAATATCTGAAGGATGTGAAACCTGTGATCGAAGAAAACCATATGTATATCCGCATTGCGTCAAATGATTTCTTCTCTGTTTCCCAGGATGTGGTTTCCAAAATGATCTCTGGAGAATACGATGCAGAGCAGGCGTATCAGTCATTTAATTCTCAGCTTCTTGAGGAAGAATCTGCTTCTGAGGATATCGTGCTGGATTCGCAGAAATCCTATTCCAACCGCTTTCACAGCAGTGGAGGAAATGCAGCATATTCTGTTATGGCAAACACTCTGCGTGGCATCTATGGGACAGATGTGCTGATCGCGACCGGAAACAGCTTTACGGGAAACGTACTGAAAGCCGGTTACACAGAAAAAATGGCGGGAGACATGATCATGCCAAATGGTCTTTCGGCTTACAGCAGTAAGATGAGCGGTGCTGAACTGAAAGAGACAGTTAAAAATTTTGTAGAAGGCTATGAGGGAGGCTTTATTCCGTTTAACTGTGGTTCTCTGCCTGTAGTCAGTGGTATTTCTGTGGAAATTAAGAAAACAGATGATGGTTACACATTGAGCAAAGTTACAAAGGACGGAAAACAAATTCAGGAAGATGATACTTTTACAGTAACTTGCCTGGCGACACCACAACACATGGAGGCCTATCCGACAGATGAGAATATAGTGTTTGACGGAGGAGATACTTCTGTGAAGGATACCTGGACAGGATATATTTCAAATGGTGATGCCGTTCTTGCAGAGCCAGAAGATTACATTAATGTGAGATGAGAAGAATGAATATTAAAAATCATAATACAAACAGAGAAAAGACTGTTATGAGAAAACAGTTAAGGATTGCGGTCTTCATAGCTGTTTTGGTGGGAATTGTTTTGATGGTTTTCCAGTATTTCAGATTTGTGTCGAAAACTATTTATGAGGAAAGTGTTTCTCATCTGACAGAAGTTTTTCATCAGTCTGATAACATGCTGAGAGAACTGACAGATAAGAATCTGACATATCTTCATATGTGGGGCGAGAATCTGCAGGATATTTCCAACGAAGATGAAATCCGTGATTATATAAAGAAAGCGCAGAAAGATGCCGGCTTTATGGAATTCTTTTTTCTGTCTGCTGAGGGGAACTATAAGATGGCAACAGGGGAAACCGGATACCTTGGATTACAGGAAGATATTGGAGAGGATATCCGGCAGGGAAATGATGTGATAGCGAATGCGGCACTTCCCGGGAAATCCCAGCTGCTTGTTTTTGCCACACCTGAGGCTCATGGAATATATCAGGGATTTGAATATGATGCGATTGCCATTGCCTATGAAAATTCTGATATCGTAGAAGTGCTGGATATTTCTGCTTTCAATGGAAATGCCCAGAGTTTAATTGTTCATCCGAATGGTCGTGTTGTGATTGATCATTCTTCTGAGTCATGGGGGAACGTGTATAATTTTTTTGGTCTTCTGAGAGAGCATTCTGATATGTCTGAAAAAGAGCTCAATGAACTTTTGGAGAAGTTTAAAGCGGGACGTACCGATGCGATGCTGCTGAATCTGGATGGAGGAAATTATTATCTGGTCTATGAAAAATCGAATATTCAGGACTGGATGTTCCTGGGACTTGTCCAGGCGGATATTGTCAATGCCAGTATGAACAGTCTGCAGCGTAGTACAATGCTTCTTGTTGGTGCGGTGGTGCTCTGTATTGCTGCTTTTCTTATCAGTCTTATTATTCAAACAAACAGGACCAATCTCAGAAGAAAGGATACGGAGATCCTGTACCGTGATGAGCTATTTCAAAAACTTTCAATGAACGTGGATGACGTGTTTCTGATGCTGGATGCCAAAACATATCAGGCAGATTACGTCAGCCCAAATGCGGAAAAGCTGCTGGGTATTACGGCAGAACAGATTCGTAAAGATATTCGTGTTCTGGGAAAACTGCATCCGGCAGAACATGAAGATCCGGAGAAGAATTATCTGGAGGAGATCCAGGTTCATGAACAGAGGGAAGGGGATTTTAAATATGTTCATCTGAAGACAGGGGAAAAACGCTGGTTCCATAATATTGCAATGGGCAGTGAGGTAAGCGGGAAAAAGAAATATATCCTGGTTATGTCAGACCGTACCTCTGACTGGAAAATGAACCAGGCACTTTCTGAGGCAGTACGTGCGGCAGAGACAGCAAACAAGGCAAAGAGTACTTTCCTTTCCAACATGTCTCACGATATCCGGACACCAATGAATGCGATCATCGGTTTTACCACACTGGCAGTAAGCAATATTGATGATAAAAAAAGGGTTCAGGATTATCTGGGTAAGATACTTTCATCCAGCAACCATCTACTCTCACTGATCAACGATATACTGGATATGAGCCGGATTGAGAGTGGAAAGATCCATCTGGAAGAAACGGAGGTCAGTCTGTCGGAGGTGCTTCATGACCTGAAGACGATCATCAGTGGTCAGATCCATGCAAAGCAGCTGGAACTTTATATGGATGCAATGGATGTTACAAATGAGGATGTCTATTGTGATAAGACGCGGCTGAACCAGGTGCTGCTGAATCTTTTGTCCAATGCAGTTAAGTTTACACCTGCAGGAGGAACCGTTTCTGTTCGGATCAGACAGTGTCATGGAACACAGAAAGGCAGTGAGCTGTACGAAATCCGGGTTAAGGATAATGGAATCGGTATGAGTCAGGAATTTGTACAGAAGATTTTTTCTCCTTTTGAGAGGGAGCGTACTTCCACAGTCAGCAGGACTCAGGGTACAGGACTTGGAATGGCCATTACCAAGAATATTGTGGATATGATGGGCGGTACTATTGAGGTTCAGACAGAGCAGGGCAAAGGCACCGAATTTATAGTCCGTCTGCCATTTCGAACTCAGCCTGAGCATCAACGCACAGAGAAGATCGCAGAACTGGAAGGACTTAAGGCACTGGTTGTAGATGACGATTTTAATACCTGCGACAGTGTAACAAAAATGCTTGTGAGGGTTGGAATGCGTTCGGAATGGACACTTTCCGGTAAGGAGGCTGTTCTCCGTGCACGACAGTCTATGGAACTGGGAGATGCATTCCACGCTTATATCATCGACTGGCGTCTGCCGGATATGAATGGCATTGAGGTAACCCGTCAGATCCGCAGTCTTGGGGATGATACACCGATTATTATCCTGACTGCTTACGACTGGTCTGATATTGAGGCAGAAGCCAGGGCAGCAGGAGTGACTGCATTCTGTGCGAAACCTCTGTTCATGTCGGATATCAGAGAAACTTTGATGACTGCCATCGGCCAGAGTCAGTCTGAACCAGAAGATTCGGTTCTTCCGGCAGCAGGTTCAGATTTCAGAGGCAGATGTATACTGCTTGTGGAAGATAATGAACTGAACAGAGAAATTGCGGTGGAGCTCCTTAATGAATATGGATTCCTGATTGATAGCGCAGAAAATGGAGCAGAGGCAGTGGAGAAAGTTAAGAATTCGGAGCCAGGTAATTATGATCTGGTGCTGATGGATGTGCAGATGCCGGTAATGAACGGATATGAAGCTACGAAGCAGATCCGTGCGCTGGATGATCCGGCGCTGGCGGGAATTACAATCCTTGCCATGACTGCCAATGCTTTTGATGAGGACAGAAAGAAAGCCCTGAAATGTGGTATGGATGGATTCTTATCCAAGCCAATAGTTATTGAGGAATTGATCAGTACATTACAGAAGAATCTGGATCAGGTGTCAGGAGTATAAGAAAAGCCACATAAATAAAGGAAATAGAAGAATGAATAAAAGTAAAAAAAACTTAGCTGTATTATGCACAGCTATATTTGTAATCCTGGGAATGTGGGTGATGTTATCAGTACACTGCCAGGCTGCTGAGACGAATAATGATGAAAAACAACAGCCACAGACCATCCGTATCGGGTCGTTTGAGGATACCTTCAATTATGTCGACAAAAATGGTGTCAGACGGGGTTATGGATACGAGCTCATGCAGGCTCTGGCAGGTTATACCGGATGGAAATTCGAGTATGTGAAATGTGACTGGTCCAACTGTTTTGATAAGCTTGAAAATGGTGAGATTGATATCATGGGTGATATCTCTTACACCGATGAACGTGCACAAAAGATGCTTTTCCCGGATGAACCGATGGGTGAGGAAAAATATATCCTTTATGCTGATTTATCGGATATGGATATTGAAACCTCTGATTTTAAGTCGCTGGATGGAAAACGTGTAGGCGTGCTCTTAGGCACAGAACCTGAAATCATGCTGACAGAATGGGAAAATAAGAATGGCATACATACAGAACATGTAAATGTGAATAATAATGATGATGTCGAAAAGAAATTAGCAAATCATGAGATCGACTGTTTTGTATCTCTGGAGGAATCTATCTGGTCTGAACAGGGAATATCATCCGTTACCACGATTGGTAAATCTGGCATATATTTTGCAATAAATAAAGGACGCAGCGATATCAAGACGAAGCTGGACTATGCTATGCGTCAGCTTGATCAGGATAGTCCTTTTTTTAAAGTAGATCTGTATAAGAAGTATTTTACGCTTGATTATATTCAGGTACTTACAGGTAAAGAAAAGGTCTGGGTGGAAGAGCATGGAGGTATCCAGATAGGATTTTTGAACAATGATCCGGCAATCTTTTCCATGGATAAAGAGACTGGAAAACTTACCGGTATGCTGGCGGAATATATCTCCTATGCCAAAGATTGTCTGGGAAATCAGACACTGGAATTTAATATACAGGCATATGATAATTATGATGAAATAATTCAGGCGTTGCAGAATCGTGAGATTGACATGATTTTTTATGCCGGCAGGAATCCATATTTTGCAGAAAAAAATGGCTATGCACTTACAAACACAGCCTGGACCTATAGCCTGATGGCGGTAACTGATGAGAAAAATTTTGACGAGAATAAGGCGTATACTGTAGCTGTGCCAAAGGAAAAATATGCTTTAAAACAGCATATTGCATTTAATTATCCCCAATGGAAGATTGTAGATTGTGATTCGCTTGACGATGCTGCAGATATGGTCATACAGGAAAAAGCAGACTGTTTTCTCATGGGAGCAAGCCAGGCGCTGATATATGATAACAGACAAAATTTCAAGAGTTTTCCACTTACAAAAACAATGGAGGCATGCTTTGCAGTAAGAGGCGGAGAAGGAAGCCTTTTATCAATACTGAATAAAACCTTAAAGGCTATGCCATCTGATATGCTTACAAGTGCACTTGCTATCTATGACAGTACACCAGATAAGGTTACATTTTTGGATTTTATAAATGACAATATGCTTGCTTTTATTGTCACGGCAGGATTTTTGTCACTTGTCATCATTGGCATTATCCTGGTACTTTTACGGAAGGCAAGAAAAGCAGAAGCTGCCGCAAAGCTTGCTGCAAATGATACACAAAAGCTTAATGACAAATTGGAAATCGCTCTGAAAAAAGCAAAAGATGCCAGTTTCGCAAAGACCCGTTTCCTTAACAATATGTCCCATGACATCCGTACTCCTATGAATGCGATTTTGGGATATGCACAGCTTATGGAGGATGAACTGAAAGAAAAGGATTTGCCTGAAACTTCAGAATACTTAAAAAAAATGCAGCAGTCAGGAAATCTTCTTCTGTCAATCATAAATAATGTACTTGATATGGCTCGGATTGAAAGTGGAAGAATGGAGATTGATGAGAACTATGGCATGATTGAAGATATCTGGCAGACCTTATTTGAAATATTTGATGATGAAGCAAAGAAAAAGAATATTGCACTTCATTATACGATAAATGTAGAACATGAGCACATATTGACAGATGCTACAAAGATAAAAGAAATATTTGTTAATATTCTGAGTAATGCCATGAAGTATACTCCATCCGGTGGTTCTGTTATGATAAACGTAGATGAATTACCATGCAATGAGCCTGGATATATGATGGTGAGGACCAGGGTGAGTGATACAGGAATTGGTATGAGTCAGGAGTATCTGACAAATATTTTTGAGGCATTCACGCGTGAGCGGAATACTACAAAGAGCAAAATTGCAGGAACCGGACTGGGAATGTCAATTGTCAAGAAATATGTTGAACTGCTTGGTGGAACAATAGATGTAGAGAGTGAGCTTGGAAAGGGCAGTACTTTTACAGTTACACTGAAACATAAGATAGCGGATGAAAACTATTATGTAAAAAATTATGCTGAAAATCCAGAAACATATAGTGAAATCCTTAAAGACAGGAAAATCCTCCTGGCAGAGGATAATGATCTGAATGCAGAGATTGCTGAGGCAATACTTGAACGTGACGGTCTTAAGACAGAGCGTGTGGAGGATGGCATTCAGTGTGTAAATAAGATAGAAAAAATGCCGGCAGGCACATATGATATGATCCTAATGGATATTCAGATGCCGAAAATGAACGGTTATAAAGCAACACAGGTAATCCGACGCCTGCCAGATAAGGATAAAGCATGCATACCGATCGTTGCAATGACAGCAAATGCATTTGAAGAAGATAAGAGAGATGCTTTTGCAGCCGGAATGAATGGTCATATCGTGAAGCCAATCCAGGTTGATAAACTGCTCTCGACATTGGCGGAAGTCTGGGGAAAGAAGATGACAGATGAAACGGATTGCCATATGTGATGACAATTTCATACTGTTTTGTTATAATATTTTTTATCACATAATGTTTTTTATGCAATACAATAGTATAAGTACGCGTCTTTCTTTGTTCTTGCAGAAAGACATTTTCGTATATAACGAACAAAATGTCACCGGGAATGCTTGAAGGACCTATGATTCAGTTCGCATATGGAATGACACTGGCTGAGCTTCTTGGAGCCGCACCGGAGGCGAGACCAATGTATGAAGCAGTTGTAAATGCACTGAATCAGAATAGTGCCAATTAAGAAAGAGAGGAAGGAGGACTTAAGATTATTAGCGGAATCTGTCAGCTTGGACCACATAGAGCGATGGTAACCGGTATCTGTGTCCAGCCATATCTGACAGAATATGAGAAAGAGTATATGCTTCACATCGAGGGTGTAGAGGATGTGGACGGAAATGTGATGAAACCAATGGAGTTTAAGATTCATACGCTTCCTAAAAGTCAAATCGATCCAGAGCACCAGGAGCGGGACGAAGTGACACTGGAAGTAGCAAGAGAAGGAATTGTTCTTTTAAAGAATGAAGGGAATATACTTCCGCTTGGAGAAAATGCAAAGATAAACGTATTCGGAAGTGGATTTGCCAAGTTCCGTGTGGGATGTTCAGGGGCAGGAAGAATTAATCCGAGATATATGATTCGTCTTTTTGATGGAATTGAAAAGTATAGTTCTATTCAGATGAATGAAGAGCTGAAGACAATTTATCGGACGGCAACAGATAACATTCCGGAGGAAGATATCCTAACACGCGCAAAGAAATGGTCAGAGACTGCTGTCATTGCGATTACCAGAGGAACCAGTGAAAACTTTGATAATCTGGCAGTGAAGGGAGAATTCTATCTGACAGATGAGGAAGATAATCTGCTCCGTCAGGTGAGTGAGACATTTGAAAATACAGTTCTTCTGATCAACAGTGGTTACCCAATGGATGTGCGTTGCGTAGAAAAATATGGAATCAAAGCGGTTCTGTGGACCGGACTGTGTGGTATGAATGGGGGAAGAGCAGTTGCGGAGATTCTGGAAGGAACGGTGAACCCATCTGGAAAACTCCCGGATACGTGGAGTCTTACATGGGAAGAAATCCCATCTTCTGCGAACTTTTATCAACCGGAGTCAGTGGAAACACGAATTAATGGAGGCTGTGAGAAATACATCAACACTGTTTACGAAGAAGGTCTGTATGTAGGGTACCGTTACTTTGACACATTCTCCAAATTTGCCTGTGAGTACAAGTCGTCAAAGTGTGAGACGCCAGAAACATTGGATACCATTGTGGCAGAAGTAGAAGCAATTGTGACAAATACAGGAAAACACACCGGAAAGGAAGTCATTCGTTATAACAGCAACGAAAGAGAAGCTAAACGGGGGTTCCAATCACGGTCACAATTGATGATTGCGAGGCCTTGGAAGATATGGACAGCACCATGTAGACCTGGTCTTATGAACATCTTTATTTCTATGTAGATAAAGATGGAATCGTAAGCATGTACTATTCCAATCCTTATACGATTGGAGAAACTAAAATAGACAAACTAAGCTTGCTTCCATTTTCTGAAATTATGGAAACCTATGAAAAAATGATGGTCAAACCTATTCCGACACCACGGATAATCCTACTTGAAGTTTTCTTACCATTAATACGGTAGATGGAAGCATTATCAACCGCGACCTGGGCTACTGATATGAAACAGATACTTAGAATCGTACATTACAAAGAGCAATTAGTTTTTCGCTTTACAACGGATTAAATAGAACGGTAAAGACCAGATTCCTTTTTAACAGGCAGAAAAGAAATTGTGATTTCACAGTTTCTTTTCTGTCTGTTTTATTTCTTTATACAATCTTAATACAAAATCAGATACTTTTATACCATCTTATGAAGCAGACAGATATAATAAAAAGCAACGTTAAGGAAATGCTAGGAAAGTGATTAATAGGGAGTTGAGTTCTTATGCTTGAAAATAAACGCAGGAAAAAACATTTGACATCATTTCAAGTAATTATTCTAGGATTTGCAGGAGTCATACTTATAGGAACACTATTGCTAATGCTGCCGGTTTCTTCGGAAGAAGGTCTGTTCACACCCTTTGATGAGGCTCTTTTTACGGCAACCTCGGCAGTCTGCGTGACAGGACTGATTCTAAAGGATACTGGCAGTTATTGGTCAGTTGCGGGTCAGACGATTATTTTGCTTTTAATACAAATTGGAGGACTTGGTGTGGTGACGGTTGCCGCATCAGTTTCTCTACTTTCCGGTAAAAAGATATCTCTGATGCAGCGAAGTACACTCCAGGATGCCATTTCAGCACCAAAGGTTGGCGGTATCGTACGACTGACCAGATTTATCCTTAAAGGCACTTTTCTGATTGAAGCAGTCGGCGCAGTCATGCTTTTTCCAGTTTTTTTTCATGATTATGGTCGAAAAGGGATCTGGATGGCAGTTTTTCATTCAATATCAGCCTTTTGCAATGCCGGATTTGACCTTTTGGGGACAGCCAGCCATAAATTTTCCTCACTTGTAAATTATGCCTGGAATCCAGTAGTAAATCTTGTGATCATGCTTTTAATTGTCATTGGTGGAATAGGATTTCTGACCTGGGATGATATTTATACGAATAAATGGAACTTTAGACGATACCGGCTGCAAAGCAAGCTGATTCTTATGACCACAGCAGGTCTGATTCTGTTGCCGGCTATTTTTTTCTTTTTCTGTGATTTTAAAAACCTAACCATAGGAAAAAGATTACTGGCTTCTTTTTTCCAGTCTGTGACTACCAGAACCGCGGGTTTTAATACCGTTGAGATATCGGATATGACAGAAGCTTCCAAAGCGGTTATGATCCTGCTTATGCTGGTTGGCGGTTCCCCAGGCTCCACAGCCGGTGGAATAAAAACAACTACTTTCACAGTGTTGCTTTTAAATGCAGTGGCAACTTTTCGTAATCAGGAGAGTGCAGGGGCTTTTGGCAGAAGATTGGAGTATCATGTAATTAAAAATGCAGCAACGATAGCGATGCTTTACTTCGTGCTTTTTTTCTGCGGAGGAATCGCAATCAGTGTCAGGGAAGGACTTCCGCTTCTGGATTGCCTTTTTGAAGCAGCCTCCGCAGCAGGAACGGTAGGATTGACACTTGGAATTACACCAGGTCTTCATTTATTTTCAAGGATGATCCTGGTTCTGCTTATGTATCTGGGGCGTGTAGGCGGGCTGACATTAATTTATGCCGTATATCAGGGCCGGAATAAAGGAAACGCAAAATTGCCTCTGGAAAAAATTACAGTTGGATAGGAGAAAATGACTTATGAAAAATGTATTGTTAATTGGTCTTGGCAGATTTGGAAGACACATTGCCATGCAGCTTAGTCAGATGGGACATGAAATTATGGCCGTCGACTGGAATGAGGAACGTGTGGATAAGGCACTTCCCTTTGTAACCAATGCCCAGATCGGGGACAGCACGAATGCAGAATTTTTAAGATCCCTTGGAATTGGAAATTACGATATCTGCTTTGTAACTATTGGCGGAAACTTCCAAAATTCCCTGGAAACTACTTCTTTATTAAAAGAGTTGGGTGCAAAGCTTGTCATATCCAGGGCAGAGCGTGATGTTCAGGAAAAATTTCTGCTGCGCAACGGGGCAGATAAAGTTGTATATCCGGAAAAGCAGGTGGCAAAATGGGCATCCATTCGTTATACGGACGATCATATCCTGGATTATATGGAAGTGGATGCCTCCCATGCCATTTTTGAAGTGGGGGTTCCGGAAGAATGGACAGGAAAAACGGTGGAAGAGCTGGATATCAGAAAGAGGTATAACATTAATATCCTTGCGGTAAAAAACGAAGAAGATTTTAGTATCGCCATTTCTCCGGATACTTATCTTTCAGAAAATATGAAGCTGCTGGTGCTGGGGGAATATAAAGAACTGCAAAAATGCTTCCGTGTTTGAGCTTACTGTAGATATGAAGTTGAGATAAGAATCGGGGTGTTTGATATGGCAGATATAATACTTGTGCTTACGGTATTGGCCCTGTTTTGTTTTGGTGGTTATTTTGTAAATCTGGCAGACCGCTTTTTTGGTGAAATAGCAGATACGTCCCAGATAAAAAAAGAAGAGCCCAAAATGGCAAAGGTCTTGGTTTTAAATACGGTGTCTGATGAAGAAATATTAAAAGCAATCCATCAATACCAAAAGGAGTATCAGGATGCAGAAATCTTTCTGTACCGCAGAAAAGATAAAAAACAAATTTTTGACCATGACTCGGTTGCGTGATACAATGAACAATGTAACTTTGGGAGAAATCTATGGTTCAGAAAAAAGACAAAAAAAGGATAACAGAAAAAAATGAGATTGCAGCCAGAACATATGGAGCCAAAAACAGAGGAACACATTCTCGTTTGTCTGTCAGCGGCTCCGTCCAATGAAAAAATTGTCAGTACAGCAGCCAAAATGGCAAGTGCCTTGCAGGCACGTTTTACCGCATTATATGTACAGACCGGGAAAAATATGGATGGGACAGATAAAGAAAAGCTAGATGAACACATCCGGTATGCGGAAGAATTGGGCGCAGAAATTGTGATGACCCATGGGGAAAGTGTGCCGGTACAGATTGCAGAATATGCCAGGTTATCTAATGTGACCGAAATTGTCATTGGACAAAGTAATGCGCGCCGCAACCATTTTTTTAGTAAATCGTCCTTAACAGAAAAACTGATTGAAATTGTTCCGGAAATTGATATTCACATCATTCCAGATGTAATCAAAACCGGAAAATATTATAAAAAGCCTTTTACCTGGTATGCACAAAGGCCGTCTGCCAGGGATTGTCTTCTGACAGTATTTATTTTTGCAGTGTGTACCCTGATCGGTCTTTGGTTCCAAAAACTGAACTTTACGGATACGAATATTGTTACCATATATATTCTGGGTGTATTGCTTACTTCCATTGTGACAGATGGTTATCTTTGCAGCGTGGCAGGATCTTTTTTGAGTGTATTCCTGTTCTGTTTCTTTCTTACAGAACCAAGGATGTCCTTTCAGACCTATACAGTCGGATATCCAGTGACTTTTTTGATTATGCTGATTTCCTCTGTGCTGACAGGAGCACTTGCTGCAAAGTTAAAGGCACATGCAAAGATTTCTGCCCAGCTTGCTTTTCGGACGCAGATCTTGTTTGATACAGACCGACAGCTACAAAAAGCAAAAGGAAAAAAAGAAATCCTGGATGTTACCTGTACCCAGCTGGTTCGCCTTTTGAACCGGAATCTTACCGCATATGTGGTTGAAAATGGAACTTTGTCAGAAGGACAGTTTTTTACAGGAGAAACACAGGATACAGGAGATTTATTAACTGCAAAAGAGCAGGAAATTGCCAGATGGGTATATGAAAACCGTCAGCGTGCAGGGGCAACCACCCATCATTTCCCAAATGCCAAATGTTTGTACCTGGCAATCCGAAGCGGGGATCATGTCTACGGTGTAATCGGAATTCCAGTACGAAAGGAATCTCTTGATTCGTTTGAATACAGCATTTTGATTTCTGTGATCAATGAGTGCGCATTGGCAATGGAGAATTCACAAAATGCCATAGAAAAAGAACAAAATGCGGTCCTTGCAAAAAATGAACAGCTCCGGGCAGATCTTCTTCGGGCAATTTCCCATGATCTTCGTACTCCGCTTTGTTCCATTTCCGGTAATGCCGACATGCTGCTAAATAGCGGTGACCGTCTGGATGAAACTACCAGGCAGCAGATTTACACAGATATTTATGATGATTCGGAATGGCTGATCGGGGTGGTGGAAAATCTTCTTTCCATTACCCGGTTAAATGATGGCAGACTGAAGTTTAAATTTTCAGACCAGCTGCTGGATGAAGTGATCGCGGAGTCCCTGCGCCATATTAACCGGAAGCATGATGCATACAAAATAACGGTGGATTGTGAGGAACTTATCCTTGCACGAATGGATGTGCGGTTAATTATACAGGTACTTGTAAACTTAATTGATAATGCCATTAAATACACTCCGCCTGGTTCTGTGATCTGCATCCGGGGTTCCAAACAGGAGGGCATGGCGCAACTACGGGTAGAGGATAATGGCGCTGGGATTGCAGATGAAATGAAACCTCATATTTTTGAAATGTTCTATACCGGTAAGACCACCGTTGCAGACAGCCACCGGAGCCTTGGCCTTGGACTGGCACTCTGTCATTCCATTATAGAGGCACATGAGGGAACCTTACAGCTTACAGATAACAAGCCCCATGGCTGTATTTTTACATTTACTTTACCGTTAAGTGAGGTGACTTTAAATGAATAAAGCTTTAATTCTGGTGGTAGAGGATGACCGCCCCATCAGAAACTTAATTGTAACCACATTAAAAACCCACGATTATAAATATCTGGCTGCGGAGAATGGGGCATCTGCCATTTTGGAGGCTTCTTCCCACAATCCGGATATTGTGCTGCTGGATCTTGGACTTCCGGATATGGAGGGCGTGGATGTGATAAAAAAGATCCGCTCCTGGTCAAACATGCCAATTATTGTGATCAGTGCCAGAAGTGAAGATACGGATAAAATAGAAGCGCTTGATGCAGGGGCAGATGATTACATTACCAAACCATTTTCTGTGGAAGAACTACTTGCCCGTATCCGAGTTACCCAGCGAAGACTTTCCTTTACCCAGGCTGGTATGCAGCAGGAAACTTCTGTTTTTACGAATGGGGATCTGAAAATAGATTATACTGCCGGGTGTACTTATCTTGGGGAAAACGAATTGCATCTGACTCCCATTGAATATAAACTGTTATGTCTTTTATCCCGCAATGTAGGGAAAGTACTGACTCACACTTATATCACGCAACAGATCTGGGGAAGATGTTCGGAAAACGATGTTGCGTCCCTTCGGGTTTTCATGGCAACCTTGCGGAAAAAACTGGAGCCGGAAAAGAATGGGGTGCAATATATTCAAACACATATTGGGATTGGGTATCGGATGATCCGGATTGAAAAACTGTGAGTCGCATTCTCGTTACTTCAGTGATGAGTTAGACGCACTATTTTTTGAAATAGGGAACAAATGTTTGCAAATTCTTCTCGCATATGGTATAATAAAAACATGGATAAAAATATGTTTAATATCAATAATAATGAGCTTTCATATGGTAGAGGATATGTGTATTCCCTGCAGTACCATCTGGTATGAAAATACCGGAAGAAGGTTTTAAAGGATGGTATTGATGCAGAATGCAAGGAAATGCTCTATGACCTTGCAGAAGAATATAAATTTCAGACCCTGGCAATGGAGGTTATGCCGGATCATATCCATCTGCTTGTAGATTGCAGACCGCAGTTTTATATCTCTGATATGATCAAGATCATGAAGGGGAACATTGCCCGGCAGATGTTTCTTGCGCATCCGGAACTGAAGAAGGAACTTTGGGGAGGGCATCCGTGGAATCCATCTTATTGTGCAGTAACGGTAAGTGACAGGAGCAGGGAACAGGTATGTTCTTACATCGAAGGGCAAAAAGAAAAACAGAAACCTGAAAGAAGCAGTTTTTAAAACTGTAAGCAGAAAGAGGAAAAAGATGAAGACAGTATCCAGTTATGGCGTAGAACTGCGAAAACAGAATATCCCGATCCGCCAGACACTGGATATCTATCGTTCTGCGGTCAGCTGTCTGACGGAGACCTATGCCCAGATATGAGATGAACTGGCAGTGATCACGGAACCTAAAAAACGTTTCAATACTGCAGAACATCTGGTGCATACCACAAAAAAGAATCAGGCAAGGTTTGATTTTAACCTGCGATTTCCAAAGATGCCTTCTTATCTCAGAAGGGCAGCTATCCAGCATTCCCTGGGAAGCGTATCCTCATATAAGACGAGGCTGGAACTGTGGAAAAAAATGGATAAGAAAGGCGGCACGCCGAAGCTGGTGTGTGGTAATCATGCCATGCCGGTATTTTACCGTGATGTGATGTACCGTGAAGATACTGAGGAAAAAGATGGAGCGTACCTGAAACTTTATGACGGCCATGACTGGAAATGGTTCCGGGTCAGTCTCAGCCATACAGATATGGAATATCTGAGGAAATACTGGGCGGGAAAAAGAGCAGCAGCTCCCGTGCTGGAAAAAAGGCATCGTAAATACTTCCTGCGTTTTTCTTATACAGAAGAGGTGCCGCTTACAAAGGCACCTGTAAAAGAACAGATCATCTGCAGTGTGGATTTAGGAATCAATACGGATGCAGTCTGCACCATTATGCGGTCAGATGGAACTGTCCTGGGAAGAAAATTTATTGATTTTCCCAGTGAAAAAGACCGGATGTACCGTGTGCTGGGACGGATACGCAGATTCCAGCGGGAACATGGTTCTGTACAGGTAAAAAGCAGATGGGCTTATGCGAAGCGTCTTAACACAGAACTTGGAAGAAAGATCGCAGGAGCAGTTGCAGGATATGCGGAAGAAAACCACGCGGATGTGATCGTGTTTGAGTATCTGGAAACAAAAGGAAAGATATCCGGAAGAAAGAAACAGAAGCTGCATTTGTGGAGAAAAAGAGATATCCAGATAAGATGTGAACATCAGGTACATCGCAGAGGGATGCGGATATCCAGGATCTGTGCATGGAATACCAGTAGGTTTGCCTATGATGGGTCGGGAACAGTTGTCCGTGATCCAGGCAATCACAGTTTATGTACATTCCAGAATGGAAAAAGATATAACTGTGATCTTTCGGCGTCCTATAATATTGGAGCAAGATATTTTATACGGGAACTCTTAAAACCCCTTCCGGCAACGGAAAGGTCTTTGCTGGAGGTAAAAGTCCCTTCAGTAAAGCGTAGGATTTCATGTGTATATGCAGACTTAAGAGAACTATTTTCAGAAATGGAACTCTTAAGAGCAGCATAAACACAGGCAGATATACAGCGGATTACCTGCAGTGTGGGAACTTGCTATATCTGGTATGGAAAAAGCGCATGACTACGCATATCCTAAGCTACAGGCGTATCCGCCGATATTTAACCTTGTCGCTTAAAGCGACTGAGGAGCATGTGACTTTAGTCATGTGAGATCCACGGCAGATATATTGAGGTGCTTTATAAAGCTGCCAATTTCAGGCACTTAACAGGTGTGGCCACAAACCTTTCCGCAAAAAAGTTTTATAGTTATGCAGCAAAAAAGCTGCTTCAGGCTTCGCAGATATTTTTTACACCGCAGCACCCTTTTTCATTGTGTAAGCGTAAAATTAAGCATATCGGACAGATTGCAATGCTGGCTGGCTCAGAAGGCTTTATGTTGGAAGAGATTGTTACAGATACGAGAACTTATAAGTTTGGCACAACAGATCTCAATTTTACTCTATGCTTAAATAAAGAGTATGATGATCAGGGACAGCAAAAAGGCGATTGCTTTGTAGTAGAATCACTGCGAGATGAAGATTGTTTTTCTAAAAGTACAACAGCATATACAGTAACTCATATTTTCTCAGCACCGAATGATGCGAAAAAATATACAACTTTACTGTTTTTAGATGAAAATGCAATGATAGACAGTCTTCCGGATGAAATTAAAAACATGCTGGATCAAACTTTATTACATAAATAAAAATGGAGAGTCTTAGTTGGCGATTCAATTAATCTATCCTGAGGGTATGAGAATTATTGACAGCCGTATCATGTAAAAAGCACATGGTACGGCTGTTTTTCTACCCTAATAGGACCTGATGATCATAAAAATTCTGAACGATTTCGGGGGTGTTTTTATCTGAGATAATTTTTTTAAAATATTTGCAACCTTTTTAGGGATTCGCACGTCTAATAAGTAGGAGCACATAAATGAAGCTTCTATAGTATACTCCGGATGACTAGTCTGAGATAGGAGAGCTGGAACTACAATGAATGAGGTTTTGATACGAAAAGCGAAGAAAGGCGACAAGGATGCTTTTTGCAGGCTTATGGATGAAAATGTACAGAGTATGTACAAGATTGCAGCAGCATATCTGAAAAATGATGAAGATGTTGCAGATGCAATACAAGATACGATCCTTTCCTGCTATGAAAATCTAAGAAGTCTAAGAAAGAACAGATACTTTAAAACATGGCTGATACGCATCCTGATCAATAAATGTAAAGATGTCATACAAAAGAATAAACTGGTTACTTTTATGGATCAAATTCCAGAAACACCTTTTCATGAAGAATATGAGACAATAGAATGCTTACAGGCATTAGAACCATTGGATAGTAAATATCGTTTGGTTGTTATTCTGTACTACATGGAGGAATTTAATATCCGGGAAATCAGTAATATCCTGGATTTGCCAGAAAACACAGTGAAATCCCGCCTTCATCGTGGAAGAAAAAAAATCGCAGAGATATATGGATATAAAATTAAGGAGGAACGTGCCTAATGATGACTCTAAATAATAATGAGAAAGATTTCCAGAAAAAAATGCAAAAGGATACTGAGATTCCGGCGATTGTACATGAGCATATCAATCAGGCATATCATTTGATTGAGAATAATACGGTTACTCAGAAAAAAGCACCAAGGGATCCATTCCACTGGATGAAAATCGGAGGCAGGGTAGCAGGAGGTATGGCAGCGGTACTGGCAGTCGGATTCATATTCTGTGCAACCAATCCAGTAATGGCAAAGAATATCCCGGTTGTAGGAGGGCTTTTTGAACTCTTGCAGGATAATGTAAGTTTCTTTGGTGATTTTTCGGATTATGCAACAGCCTTGGAATCCGTTGATGGAACAACGGCAGATGGCAGTGAAGCAGATGGGGACAAGACAGGTAATGCCACTAGTGAGAATGCTTACATTAAAACAGCAGATGGGCTGACAATTACATGTTCTGAGGTATATGCCAACAGCCAGGCAGTCTATATAACTATGCAGTTTAAGAGTGATAAGCCATTTCCAGAAACGGAAACCAGGGCGGAAAGTGGAACACCGGTCATTGATCTGGATATGACTGGTGGTGTGGACTTTAATCCAGAGGCTAGTCCGGTGATCGACGGTCAGGTGGAAGGACAGTTTCTGGATGACAACACCTATGCATGCATTTTCCGTTATGATCTTGCTGAGGCGGCAAAAGACTATACGGAATATAATGAGAAATACGATGAAATGACACAGCAGGTAATGGATGAGATGGGAATAACTCAGGCGGACTTAGATGATCAGACGGATGAAGGTTATGCGCTGCTGGAAGAGTTTATCAATAAATTGTCTGAACGTGGTGGAGAATATCAGAAGTACATTAAAGAAATTGATATTCCAGATACCTTTAACCTGCATCTGGATATCACGAAGGTAAGAGGGCTGGAAGCAGACTATGAGTGGTCAGAAGCAGATGATGAAAAATATGGAAGGGATGCCGGTTACTACAAATATAAAGGTGACTGGAGTTTCGATATCCCGGTTACGGTAGATGATACCCGGACAGAAGTAATGGAACTCAATGATACAAACGATGCAGGTATCGGACTCAAATCCGTAATTCGTTCTCCGTATGAACTGACGGTAAATGAACTTTATAAGGAAGGATCCAACAGTGACTGCTTCATGGTAGCTCTTGATGCCAACGGAAACACACTTCCATATAATGAGTCTACTGGAAACTGTAATAACTTCGCAATTCAGGACAGGGATATTTCGACAGTAGATATTTATTTCCTGGATTATATCCAGTATATGGATGAATTGAAGGGGCAGCAGAATTTTGATAATCCTACGAAAGAAGACGGACAGAAATGGAAAAAACTTCTGGAGGAAAATGCAAAGTACCATAAGACATTACATTTTGACAGTGACAATGCAAAAAACTAATTGCTTCAAAGAAAGATAAATAAGACATGAGACCAAAAGAAGTGATAGGGCAATCAATGAGAACCACAAAATCGGCAAGACCAGGTTCAGTTGTTTATGTGCCGATGGATAAATCGGAATTCAGATCCATTATATTTTCAGAAAAGAAGAAAAATAAATTAAGAAAATTGTAATATTGATTATATTGATGATTTTTGTTATAGGCTGTTGTATATATGCAGGTATATCTTATTATTACTCATATCACTTCTTTTATGGGACGACCATCAATGGGATTGACAGTTCAAATAAGACAGCATATGAGGTTGAGCAGGAGATTGCTGGGAAAAAGGATAACTATACTATTCAGGTAAGGTCAAGAATGCAGGACCCGCAGGCCATTACAGGAAAAGATATTGATTATAAATACGTATCCAGCGGTGCGGTTCTCCAGCTGCTGAAAACTCAGAAATCATGGGAATGGATCGGCAGTCTTTTTGAAACAAAAAACTATATGGTTCAAGAAGAGACTTTTTTCAGCCGGGAGAAACTGGAAGAACAGGTAAATTCATTAAATTGTGCGAAAAAAGAGAATCAGATAGCACCGGAAAATGCGTATGTAAGTTTTGTTAACTCAGAATTCACTATTGTGCCAGAAACGGAAGGCAATGAATTAAATACCAAAGAAGCTTATCAGATGATATGCAGGGCAATCGATAACGATGCGGCAGAGGTAGATCTGGAAAGTGATCCAAAGGCTTATAAGAAAGCAGATGTGACGAAAGAAAGTTCAGAGCTTCAGAATATGGTAAATACATATAAGAACCTGACAAAAGTAAATATCACATATACATTTGGAGATGAAACGGTAACACTCGATGGGAATACCATCAAAAACTGGCTGCAGTTTGACGAGAAAGGGCAGCTGCTCCAGAATGATGAAGCCTTCCGGCAGCATGTAGTGGATTATGTGGCACAGCTTGCAGCAGATCATGATACAGTTGGCACTGAAAGACAATTCCAGACCACGAGCGGAAGGACGGTGTATGTATATGGCTCAGCTTATGGATGGAAGATTGATCAGGACAAGGAAGTAGCACAGCTCATGCAGGAAATTCAGTCAGGAACCCAGACAACCAGGGAACCGGTATATTCTATGAGGGCAAATGCACACGGGATCAATGATCTTGGAGATACATATATAGAGGTAGATCTTACAGAGCAGTATATGTGGTATTATCAGAATAGAAATATTATTTTTCAATCAGAAATCGTATCCGGACTGCCAAGCGATCCGGATAGGAAAACACCCCCTGGAATATTCACACTGAATTCAAAGAGCAGTCCATCCGTGCTGCGAGGTGAAATGACAGCAAATGGAACCTATTCTTATGAACAGCCGGTAACGTACTGGATGCCATTCAATGGAGGAATTGGCTTTCATGATGCAGACTGGCAGCCGTACTTTGGTGGTGACAGATATCTTACAGGTGGTTCTCATGGATGTATCAATCTTCCACCAGAAAATGCCGGACAGCTTTATAGTCTTATTCAGTATGATGTCCCGATAATCTGTTTTTACTAATATTTTGTTTATATATTCCCTTATTTTGTACATGGACTCTTTTATATGGAAGGTGTATAGTGGATAAAAACTATATGATAAAGATTATGGAGGCATAAGATCATGGCTGACTTGATAAATTTTGTTACGCTGTTGAATGGAAAATTTGATAATAAGGATCAATTTGAGAAAATAAGTAAGACAAATCCACAGTATCCATATGCAAAGCATATCAATACAATATGTAATTCCAAAATTGCAAATCTCCCAAATGGTTTCGAAGGCGTATTTATGATTGAAGAGAGCTATTATTCTGTACAGGGAACTACCCGCTCTTCTTCACATTTGTTTCTTTTCATGGAAGAAAGCAATTCAATAAAACTTATTTCTTATGAGATACCGGAAGGATATGATAAAAAGAATTTTACTTACAAAATGTTCAAAGGTGCCGACTATGATCAGCTAAAGTGTTCTGCAAAATTTACTCCTGCATTTTTCAGAAAATCAGGTGATATATGGGAAGGCGGAAGTGTAAGTATGTTTTCTCCCGTATTGAAATTTTCTCTGCATGAAAAGTTCACTGAAAATCAATTGGAAGTATCAGAGTCCATGGAAGTAAATGGGAAAAGAACTTTTGGTTATGATGAGCCGATTATTTACAAACGAATAAAATAGAACATTGACAGGGGATGCTCTGCTAAAAAGATTGATTTGTTGAGAAGAGCAGAATTCCTAAAGAAAGAGGAATACGTATGAACATTGTTTTTTCATCTGATAAGAAAGAATATAATACTATTAAAAAAGGTACTGAAATACTTCTGGCTGAAAATGACGGTTTCAACCAAAACATAGAATTGTTTGTTAAATTTCAGGACAGACCAGAAATATTGATCAATAAAAGAAAAAACCAGATTCATATCATCTGTCGGGAAATATCTCATTATTACCGCGCACTTAATTATGCCATACATCATATGGAAGAGGATGAATTTCAATATCAAGAGCATGTCTGCTTTGAAAGAAACGGTCTTATGCTGGATTGTTCCAGAAATGCTGTATTTACAGTTGAAAAGGTGAAATTCCTGATCAAGACACTGGCAAAACTTGGAATGAATGTACTCATGCTTTATACAGAAGATACCTATGAAGTAGAGGGGCAGCCTTATTTTGGGGCTTATCGAGGAAAATACACCAAGGACGAAATAAAAGAACTGGATGCTTACGCTTCCATGTTTGGGGTAGAGCTTGTTCCGTGTATTCAGACCCTGGCTCATCTGCACAATGCGCTAAAGTGGCCGGGAATGGATAAGATTCGTGATTCTGCGGACATTCTCCAGCCTGAAAAAGAGGAAACTTATCAGTTTATTGAAAAGCTGCTCCGCTCAGTAAAAGAGAGTTTTTCTACTAGCAGGGTACATCTTGGAATGGATGAGGCTGTCATGCTGGGACTTGGAAATTATCTAAAAGAAAATGGATATAAAAAAGGGTCACTGATAATCAGGGAACATTGTAACAGGGTCGTAGATATTTGCAGAAAATTAGAATTAAAGCCTATGATATGGAGTGACATGTACATTACAGCAAATTCTACAGGCGGATACTATGATCTGCCCGAAAATACGGACTGCTCCAAATGGGAAAAACCGAAAAAAGATTTAGGATTAGTGTATTGGGACTATTATCATGATGATACCAGAACCTATGAAAAAATGCTGGATATCCATGCGCAGCTTTCGGATAACGTTATTTTTGCAGGAGGTTCTTGGATTTGGAACGGAATTTCCCCCAATTATTCTAAGACCTATGCGTGTACCAAAGCAGCTCTTTCTACTTGTAAAAAATACAATATAAAAGAGGTTCTCTGTACAGCATGGATGGATAATGGTGCAGAAACCCCGATGGATGCTTTGCTTCCGGGACTTGTACTTTTTGCACACCTTGATTTTCACAGAGACTATGACGAAACAATCCTTAAGCAGGAGTTCAGGAACTGCACAGGCGGAGAATTTGATGATTTTATGGCACTTGACAATTTTGATTCCTTATTCTTAAATGCGAAAGAGAATAAAGAGGCTCAAAATCCTTCAAAATATCTGTTATACCAGGATCCAATGTTAGGCATTTTTGATTATCATGTGAAAGAATCAGGTGTCAATACAAAATCTTACTACCAAAACATACAGAAATGTATGAAGGAATGTGCAAAAAAAGCAGGAAAATATCAGCCTTTATTTTCATTTTATGAAAAACTGGCGGCAGTATTAGCTGATAAAGCCGATTTGGGCATGTGTATAAAATCAGCATATGACAGATCGGATAGGGCAGCGTTGAAAGATATCAGTCAGAATGTTATTCCTGGAATCATCTGTAATCTGACAGATATGAAATCATCAAGAGAAAAAATCTGGATGAACGATGCAAAGCCATTTGGTTATGAGATCCTGGATATAAAAATTGGTGGCGTGATTACAAGGCTTAAAAGTACAGGATCCCGGATTGACAATTATCTGAACGGAAATGTGCTTCGTCTGGAAGAACTGGAAGAGGAAAGACTTCCCTATTTTACCAAAGGAATGGACAAGCGGGAGAATTTATGGAATCGCATCATCAGTGGATGTGATTTGAATGACACGATCTGATAAAGGTAAATGAAAGGAATCAGGCTACGTATGAAAATTCTAGTGTTCTTAATAATTTTTGTATTTGCATTGTCTCTCTTTCGAATGATTCTGGAATGGAGTAAAAATAATAATAAATGTTCTCACCAGCGTTATAAACGATCAGAAAATAACGGTTTATACAGGAAATCAAAACTATTCTCACAGAATGGTTTTGGTTTCCTTTTTTGTTGTTACAAATCAGTTACAACTGCATTATAGAATTTAATGTATAATTAACCTGTGAAAAGATAGTTATAAAAACATGTGAGGTAATAATTATGAAGGCAAGAATTCTTGTGATAGAAGACGAAATGTCAATCAATGACCTGCTATGTATGAATTTGGAGATTGCAGGGTATGAAACAGTGGGATATCTGGATGGAAATGAGGCATATGAAGCAATTATTCAAGATCATGCGTTTCAGTGTGCACTTGTAGATATCATGCTTCCCGGAAGAGACGGATATAGCCTGTTACCGAAACTGAAGCAGTATGAAATCCCCGTAATATTTCTTACCGCAAAGGGAGATATCGCGAGCAAGATAAAGGGATTAAAAGACGGTGCAGAAGATTATATTGTAAAACCATTTGAAATGCTGGAAGTGATGGTCCGTCTTGAAAAAGTACTGGAACGTAATGGCACTGTACAAGAACAGATTCAAATTGGTGATGTCATCATTGATACTGCTAGTCGTACTGTTACAAAAATTGGCATGGAAATCTATTTAAAGCCAATGGAATATAACTGCCTCATGGTGTTCGCCAAAAATCCGAATAAAGCACTGACCAGGAATCAGATTCTGCAGGAACTGTGGAACGAAGAGTTCTGCGGAGAAACAAGAACTGTGGATGCACATGTGGGTCGTATCAGGAAAAAGCTTGGCTGGCAGGATAAGATTAAAACAATTCCCAGAATCGGTTACAGACTTGAGGTGGATTTATGAAACTCTTAATAAAGATCTTTTCTCAGACTACATGTATCATTTTGTTGGTATCGTCAGGGATCTTTCTCTATACCACTTATTGTTGGAAAAATCAGAGTATACAGAATATCAACAGTTATGAAAGCAGTATATTCAGAACAAATATCTTACAGTTTGAAAATAAAACAAGCCTTTCTGACAATCAGAAACAGAATGCCGACAACGAAATGCGCCCCCAAATAGTTACTTATGCTTTTCGGCAGGTTTTTCATGACAGCGCGGTTTTATATCTTGATGGAAAAATGATCTATAATGGAACTGTTTATGAATTCGATGTAAAAAAGTTAAGAGAATTATGTGAAAGTAAGGCAAACATGGTGGATCATGGCATCAACAGTGACGGTCATGGCCCTATGATCAGTCAGATAAATGGAAGGACACTTTTGTTATTTTACTATGGCAATGTAAATATGGGATATCAGATTGTTACTTATAAAGATATAACAGATGTAATAGAAAAAAGTCATCTGCTGTTTTTTCAGACGGGTGGATTTACTTTATCTTTGATCGTGGTGATGGGAATTATCCTTTATTTGAGCCTTCGAAAAATCACAACACCGCTTACAAGCCTAAGAGAAGCTACGCTTCTTGTTTCTGAAGGTATTTATGATTTTAAAGTACCGTCAGAGGGCAATACAGAACTTGCGCAGGTAGGTGCAACCTTTAATTTTATGACAGGTAAAATAAAAGAACAAATTGAAAGTCTTTCTAACATAAACCGGACACAAAAACAGCTTATTGGAAGTCTGGCTCATGAGCTGAAGACCCCAATGACTGCAATCATAGGCTATGCAGATACATTGCTTACTGTGCGCCTAACCCCGGAAAGGCAGGAGAAGGCTCTGATTTATATTGAAAATGAATGTCGCAGGCTGTCAAGACTTTCTATGAAAATGCTGGAATTAACCGGACTCTACGAAGCTTCGGAAGACTCATTCAATCCAGTGGAAATACAGGTGGATAATTTCCTGAAAGAAGTAAAAGAACTTATTGATTGCAGGCTTCAAGAAAAAAACATCTCTCTTGATGTATTTTGTGAACCAAAAGAATTGGTAAAGAAGTTTGATCAGGACTTAATGATAAGTGTAGTGACAAATCTAATTGATAATGCAGTCAAAGCTTCCAGGAAAGAATCTAAAATTGTGCTTGAGGCAACCCCAGACCATCTGATGGTTCAGGATTTTGGAAAGGGAATACCGAAAGAGGATCTGGAAATGGTGACGGAACCATTTTATATGGTAGACAAATCTCGTTCCAGGGCAAAAGGAAGTGTAGGGCTCGGTCTTTCTTTATGTCAGAAAATTATAGAACTGCACGATTTCCAACTGAAGATTGAAAGCAATCCGGGAAAAGGAACTACCGTCTCTGTTTTCTGGTAATCACACTAACGTTTACATATCAGTTACAAATCGCGAAAGATTTGGTGTAATGCTCGATGATATACTTATAACAACCTTAGAAAGGAGATATTACCAGAAATGAGAAAAAACATAAAAAAGTTTGCAGGAATAGTGCTTTGTATTGGAATGTTTACAGGATGCGCACAGACCCCGGATTCTTCTTTGGTAAAGCCGAAGGGGAGCAAGGCTGTAGATGCTTATACGGAAGCGGATGATGTTAGCGGTTCTAAAGGAGAAGCATCTGAAAGCAAGAACGATGACGGTTCAGAGTCAAAGACAACCATCAGGAATCTCATTGATGCTCCTCAAAATTATAAAAGCCATGTGGAAGATGACAGTGCCAAGCTCGTGGTAAATACAGATGCAGGCGTAGAAATTCCGGAAGTGGAAAAGATATCTGCTATTTCTGTCACCGCGGCAGAAGTTACCCAGGAGCTTCTAGACCGTATTACAAACGCATTCTTCTCAGAGGCAAAACTTTATACCATGGATAGTTATTATGTGAAGACAAAGGATGAAATTAAAAAAACTCTGGATGAACTAAAAGAAGATGTTGCAACCGGAAACCTGGATCCGTATAACTATGGAACAGATGATGATGGGAATTATGTCTATGATATCTATGAAGATATTGAGACATGGGAACAGGAATACGAAACTGCTCCGGAAAAGAAAACCCTGACAGAGGCAAAACCTGTTGCCGGAAATTCTTTCGATTGTATTGCACAAATGCCAGACGATTCACAATACTATTATAAAACATCTTACACTGGCTCCGATACCTTGTCAGTCAAGATCAAGAAAGTAGCAAACAAGGGCGGGGAAAAAATACCGGAGGATGCAATGTGGTGTGATTACGGATATTCTGAAGAGGAAGAAAAACCCACAGAAGAATCTATCGGGCTGTCCCTGGATGAAGCAAAAAAACTTGTAAAGGAAAAAGTTGAAAAAATGGGCATCACAGATTTGCAGTTTTCTAACTGGAATTACGCGGTGTGCAAAAGTTTTGAAGACGATAATAGTTCAGGTGATTTTGGAAATGGATATAGAATTGATTATGCACGTACCATAAATGGTGTGCCGGTCACTCAGACAATTGCAGACGGTGGGGCATTGGAAGATATGGACAGCACAATGGAAACATGGTCTTATGAAAGTCTCTGTTTCTATGTCGATAAAGATGGTATAGAAAGCATGACTTATTCAAATCCCTACACAATCGGTAAAATAAAGACAGAGAATTTAAATCTTCTTTCGTTCAGCGAGGTTATGAAAATTTATGAAAAAATGATGGTGGTAACAAACGCTGATAATATGCAATATGAAAATTCCAGGGTCTATAATATTGATCGGATCGTTCTTGGTTATGCCAGAATATATGAGCCGTCTACTGACGCACACACAGGTATTCTGATCCCCGTCTGGGATTTTTTCGGCAGCATGACTTCAGAAAGTGAATATAACGGAGAAACAGAATCAAATACCAGTAAAGATCCGAATGAAAGTTTCCTTACCATTAATGCCGTGGATGGCAGTATCATAGACCGGAATCTGGGTTACTGACATGAGACAGGTATTTGGAATTGTAAGGTACAATTTCTTCGGATTTCTACGCAATCCCAAAGTTATTTTTATATTTCTGTTAGAATTTGTACTTAGTTTCCTGCTTACAGGCAGAATCATGGTTGTAATGGAGACCTACGATACACCGGTACAGGCCATTGAACCATTTATCTGGACATTTGGGGATGGGATAGCAGTACTGTCCAGTTCGCTGCTCTTGCTTCTTATGTTTTCTGACCTGCCGAAGATGACACCTATTACTCCATACCAGCTGACCCGGACAACCAAGAGGAAATGGCTTTTAGGTCAATTCATTTATGTTATTCTTGTAACTGTTTTATATACGGTTTTGATGCTGCTGTTTACGGCCGTGCTGTGTATGAAAAAGAGTTATCCAGGTAACCTGTGGAGCGAAACTGCGGCCATGCTTGGTTATTCAGAATTAGGAAAAAACCTGCAGGTCCCTTCTACAGTAAGGGTCATGGAAAGTATCTCACCCTATGGCTGTATGCTGCAGGTTTTCTTCCTTCTGTTTTGTTATTCGCTGACCTTAAGCTTTGTAATCCTTGTAGGAAATCTCTATAAAGGGAAGACTAAGGGGATGATTTTTGGCCTTCTTTACAGTGTCTTTGGTTTTTTATTGGACCCGAAAGTACTGGCTGCAATTTTACATAAAGAAAAATACGAAATGTATCAGGTAAATGTATTAATCTGCTGGATCAGTCCTCTGAACCAGGCAGTATACGGAAAACATAACTTGGGTTATGACCCATTGCTTCCGAAAATCTCGCATTCCTACATGTTTTTTCTGGGTATTTTAGTTCTTCTTGCAGTTTTTGCAATTAACCGGATGAAAAAATATACCTTTGAATTTCTTGGAGAAAAGACATGATCGGAAGGGGGAAAACCTATGTGGGGTGAAACAAAACGTATGTTTTTTAATAAGAATTTTCTGGCAGCATGGCTGATAGCCTGCATTTCCATCGCCATTGGACAGACTTATCCCAGCTTAAAAAAAGCACTGACATGTGGTACTTTTATCAGTATACTGGAAGGTTCCTTAAAAAGTCAGGCAGTATCTTTTGCCATTCCGGTAGCAGCCGTATTGCCATGGAGTGATTCCATTCTGCAAGAATATAAAAGTGGATTTTTAAAGGAGATACTTCCCAGAACGACTCGCAGACAGTATATCGAAGGTAAAGTCTTTTCCATTATGGTATCTGGTTTTATGGTCTGGACGTTATCTATACTAACGGTACTTTTTATCAATTTTATTGTGTTCTATCCGCTGGAGATAAAGGGTGCTATTCAGAAAGAAGCACTTCTGGACTTATTCATGAAGGCATTTCGGACAGGGCTTATCGGAAGTATCATAAGTACTTTCGGTGGAAGCTGCGGGATTTTATGGGATTCTGCTTACATGGCATATGGAATCCCTTTTGTAAGCTTTTATTTCGGAATTATCCTTCATGACCGCTATTTTAAGAATCAGATATGGTTTTATCCAGTAGAATGGATACTGGCTGATGAAAATTGGGGACCGGACAAAATAGGAGTTTGGCTATTTCTACTGTTGTTTTTATTAGTAATGCTGGGAATTCTGGGAGGTGTTTTATATGGAAGATTGGAAGAAATCTGAAAAGACATTTAGTCTGGCCTGTAATCTGGAAAGAGCAAGTGGAACGATGCAGAACACCTGCGTAAAAATAGAACACGTGACCAAACGTTTCGGTGAAGACATCGTGTTACAGGAAGTAAATCTTTCCTTGAAAACAGGGAACGTCTATGGGATTGTTGGAAATAACGGTTCAGGGAAGACCGTTCTTATGAAATGCATCTGTGGGTTTCTTCCTGTAACTACGGGCACTATTTTTGTATTCGGGAAAAAAATAGGTCATGATGTGGATTTTCCTGAAAGTCTTGGAGTTATTATCGAGACTCCCGGTTTTCTTACACAATATACGGGCTTTAAAAACCTGGAGATCCTGGCAGACATGAATGGCCGGATTTCGAAGGCCGATATCCGCATAGTCTTAAAAAGGGTAGGATTGGATCCGGACATGAAGAAACCAGTCGGAAAATATTCCCTTGGAATGCGTCAACGCCTTGGTATTGCACAGGCCATTATGGAAGATCCTCTGTTTTTGATCCTGGATGAGCCGTTTAATGGACTGGATAAACATGGCGTGGAAGAAATAAGAGAACTGCTGCTGGATTTAAAAGCAGCAGGAAAAACCATTTTGCTGGCAAGCCATAATGAAGAGGACATCAGAATCTTATGTGACCACGTATATGAAATGGATGGAGGAATCTTAAGAGAAAGGACTGCCTGATAATGAGAAATTTATTTGTAAAAACGGCATTAGTATTGTGTACGACAATAATATTTCTTCCAGCTACCGTTTTTGCCACAGAGCCTCAAAACACGGAGATTACATCTGCTGAAGAAGGATTTACGGACTCAGATCCGTCCGTATCTTATGAGAATGACAACTCGTTAACCCTTGATGAAAAAGAGGATGATTCTACGAGTACCGAACCTCCGAGTACCGAACCTCCGGCAGAGGATGAAAAGACTCCTGATAAAGCTGATACCGATAAAGAAAATCCGGATCCGGATATTTTTACATCAGGAGATGACTTTGGTGATGGTTCTAAATCGAATCCTTTTCATGTTGTAATAGACAGTGATAATCCGGAAGACGGTGACGCCCCGCAGATAACAGATCCGGTTATAGACAACGGGTATTCGGGCGGTGGGGGAGGAGGTAATTCAACATCAGACTCATCAAGTGAAAAAATATTACATAAACCGCAGGTATTATTAGAAGACAGCAATCTTTCAGGTGGACGATTGGAGGCTGGTTCTACAACAGAAATGTCGCTGACATTTCGAAATAAAAGCTGCAGTCAAAATGTATTTGGTTTAAAAATTTCCCTTTCTACAGAGAACAAAGGAATTGAATTTGAGAAAAACTCTTTTTATGTACAAGTCCTGGCTCCTGGTGAAGCAATTACTTTGGAACAGATGATTACTATAACAGAAAACTGTGATCCTGGCCAGGCTGTCATTACTTTTTCTCTGGATTATGAAGATTCGAAAGCAACGGCAACTACCGGTACAGAATTACTGTCTTTTCAGATCATCCAACCGGTTCGTGTTAAGCTGGAAGCTTCAGATATTCCATCTGTTTTATACACTATGGATACAGTAGAGATCCCGGTAAAAGCAATGAATCTAGGAAGAGACAAAATATACAATGCAAATGTCAGCTTAAAGGCTGATGAATTAAGCTCAAACGATACTGCATTCTTAGGGACCATAGAGGCCGGAGATTTATCCCAAGGAAGTCTTCGCATATATGTAAAAGGAAAAACAGGAAAATGTGCAGGACAATTAATTCTTACGTATGAGGATGCAGATGGCAAATCATATGAGGAAGAAATAAAATTTGATTCTGAAATCAAAGAAACCCAGATAAAGTCTTTAAAGGTTGAAGATGACCAGGAGAAAACCAATAACTGGTGGTATTCCATAGCTGCAGTTGTTGCAGTACTGCTTATTTCCATAATCCTGATTCTGGTCAGAAAGCTTCATAAGAAAAATATCCTTCTCGAAGAAGTGAGAAAGGCGGATTCTCATTGAAAAGAAAAAAAATAGACAGCTTTACCTTATTAGTCATACTTCTGCTGGCATTGATACTTACATTATTAGGAATGCTGCTGGCAGGCATGAAAGAAGAAAAACGGCAATTTACTGTGCTGCTCCCACTTGGAGATCTGGCTTATGATGAAGATTTTTTGCAGAAAGCGAAGAAGATAAAAGGTATAAAAGAAATCTGGCCAGTCATAGAAGTCCCGGTTGTCATCAAAATTGAAGATTATACGGAAACAACGACTTTTTCAGGAATTGATATGAATGCGTTTGGAAAAAATCCAACTCAGAATGAACTGGGGAAGATGCCGTTGTTATTGCTGGGAAATGGTTCCCTACGGGATATGAAAGACTATAATAATCATGCCATTTCAAAAAAACAACAGGAAAAATTTTTAGAGATGGGTGAAAACCTGAATATTTTTTATTCCCTGGATGAAAAAGAGAAAGATACTTCCAAAGCCACAGATGATCTTACTACCTTATCCAGCAATTCCGCAAGAGGACCGCAAACCTCATATATGCCCTGTAAAGCCGCTGTAGTAATAGAAGGCAACGAAATCTACATCCCCATTTCCCAGGCACAGGATCTCTGCAGAGAAATAGGAGAGCCTTCTGAAATCAGTAAAGTATATCTAAAAATAAATGGAAAGAATAACCTGGAGAACGCAAAGAAAATACTTTCAGGAATTTAACATAATATATAGCAATTCGGCGATCGCCTTCGAAATGGTCTGGCGGCGGGTGTCCGGTTCTTCAAATTTTTTTGTTGCCATAGGCAAGCAAAGTCGCATTGGCCTGGTCAGCGTATCCAGCAGCTTTTCAATTTCTGCTTCCACCTGTGCCAGCTCCACTTGATAGGCGGTCAGTTTTGGATTGACTTTTTCCTCCCTGCTGTGGAGTATCTGAAAGTCTTTGAACTTCTCCTGCATGGCAGAGAAAATGAATTGCTCAAATTCTTCTTTGTGGATTTTTCCGTAGCCCGGGCAGTTCTTGCTTTTTGCCCGTTTGGTACAGCGGCTCTGAAAATCAATGCCGCTGCTTTAAATGGGCGTATCAATTTGTCTGCTGTACGACGGCTTTTTTTCTTTTGCCGTCGTGCGGCAGTTTCTAAATCAATATGATAGGCTGTTAATCGGTAGTGCTGCCTACCCAATTAGGACTGAAAGTTGTCATGCACTCCGTATCTCCATCCACGGATTTTGACACGAGAAGTCCGTTCTTGATGTCTTTCAGTGTCTGCTCATATTCAGCAATGCTCTGATCTGTCATTTCCTGCGTCCACTCGAAAGATCCCTCGCTGGTTTCAACCATTGTGTGGTCATCGGCCATTTCCTGAAGATTTTTCTTTTCCTGCTCCAGCCATTCCTTGTACTCGTCATAAGTCCACCACTCATAGCTGATTGCGGGATGGCTGTTATTATAATCTTCTTCGGACACCCAGCTTGCGCCATTGTCCTCGCTGACAAAGGTCTTTCCGCTCTCCTTGTAGCTCATAACGCCATCAGAATCATCCGTTGTGGACACGACCGTTTTCTGTTGTGCAGAATTGGCAGCAGGTGCGTTCAGCGCATGAGCCTCAGCGACCCCATGTAAGGGACTCACTGCCCCCAGTCCCATCAATACCGTCAGAGCCAATGCTCCGAATTTAGCTTTTACCATTTTGTTTTACCTCGCTTTCAAGAATTATAGCTGTCCTTTTGAGGACAGCTATAAGATAACAAAATCATTTGGATATAGTTTGCAAGGAATATGGAGTTTAGATGGAGTTGATAGCACCTCTTTTTTGCGGCATTTCAAGCCAGAACATCACACCTCTGCTTGTATTCTTGATGCCGTATTTTGCATGGTGCAGCTCCATGATCTTGCGGACGATATAAAGCCCTAAGCCAGTGCCCCCGGTATTACGATTGCGGGAGGTATCTGCTCTGTAAAACGCTTCAAACAGATGGGGGATCATTTCCTCTGGAATATGGACGCCTGTATTTTCAACTTTACAGAAAACGGTATTTTTATCGTTCAACAAGGATATATAGATTGCCTCTCCATTCGGTGAATAGCGAATGGCATTTACCAAAACATTTTGAATGGCTCGTTCCATCTGCGCCGGGTCTGCTTCACACAGGATTTTGTCAGGAATATCCACAGAAAGGGAGATTTCTTTTTCAGACAGCAAATCGGTCACATCAGCTATTTGTACCCGGAGAAGCTCCGCAAAGTCAATCGTCTTATATTCCGATCTCTGCTTTCCGTCTGTTTTAGATACATAGAGCAGTTCTTTCACTAATGTTTCCATTTTTTCGACAACGGCCAGTGAACGCTCCATATACGCCTCTTGATTTTCATATCCTTTGACCTTATTGAGCATCCCCATTAAATGGCCTTTCAGAATTGTCAAAGGCGTTTTTAGTTCATGTGATGCCGCCGAGAAAAATTCTTGTTGCTTTTTTTCAAGTTTTCGTTCTTTTGATATTTCGGCCTCTAACTCGGAATTGCTTTTTTTCAGTTCTGCCAATGTGTGCTGTAAATTATCTGACAAAGTATTCAAGCTGTCTGCGAGTATTCCTATCTCGTCTGAACGGTTAGAATTTCCGTGCGGCTCAAAATCGAGCTGGGCCATTTTTTGCGATGTACTGCTTAATTCAATAATCGGTTTTGTTATATAGCGTGAGTAAATGACGGAAAACAAGATGGACATGAAGAAAATTCCCAATATAACCAGCGGAACGGTTTGCCAAATCGCTTCTGTTGCCTGATTGACGGACACCGTATCACTTTGCACATAAAGAGTATAGTCCTGCCCTAACAGGCTGAACACATAACCGGCCTCTGTCAGCAGCTCGTCATCTGTGACGATTCCGCTATCAGAATGTTCTTGAATTGTAGCAACAGAATCCTTGTCCGTTGTTATCGTCAATTCATCGCTTGAATATAAAATATCTCCATGCCCATCTTCAATATAGGCAGTTGCTTTCGTCTGTGCGGCAAATTGCTGAACAAGGGAATAACATTCCTCTAAGGAATCAGCCTGTTCCAATACTGGCACTAAATCATTTGCTTGCTTTTGCAATTCTGCGCTAAGACGATTGCTATATGTTTGGGGAATATATCTCGCCATACTGAAAACAGAAAGCAAACATACCAAAATCAAAAGAACCGTTGTCGCTAAAAAGAGCTTTGCCGTTAGGCTCGTTTTAATTTTCCTTATCAATTCTGTATCCCACTCCTCTGATTGTTTTTATATAGTCAGCATTTAATTTTTTGCGAATGTTCTTTATGTGACTGTCAACGATCCGATCTTCGACCTCCAAATCGGCCGCCCACAATCGGTCAAGTAGCATTTGCCGAGTAAAGACCTTTCCCTGATTTTCAAGCATAAGCCTAAGAAGAGCAAACTCTTTGCTGGTTAAAACAACTTCGTTTCCGCCTTGATATACATGGAATCCGTCAACGTCCATACTCAGCTCTTTATAAGTAAGCAGGGATTGATTTTGATTTCCCACAGTCCTACGGCGAAGAATAGCCGCAATCTTGCACAGTAGGATTTTGGGCGAAAAGGGCTTTGGAATGTAATCGTCAATCTGCTGTTCAAAACCCCGCAACTGGTTTTCTTCATCCGAAAGCGCAGTAAGCATAATAATAGGGACTTGTGACCGCTTACGAATGACCTCACATACACCATAGCCGTCGATTTTAGGGAGCATGATGTCTAACAGCACAAGGTCGATGGTATCCCCAAACATTGCAATGCCCGCCACACCGTCAGAAGCAACAGCGACTTCATATCCCGCATCAATCAGATGGTTCTTTAATATATCCTGAATGTCAATATCATCTTCGACAATTAAAATCTTCTGCATTGTTCCACCTCCAACTTTTTAAGTATAGCAGAGAAATATGTATCTATTATGGAGTCTCAAATTTTATCCGCATTTATTTTACCGCCATTCTTTCAATCTATCAATGTTGTCATCGAGTATGTAGATAAAATACTACTAAAACATAAAACTGCGTATCGTCCTCATAATCAAACCTGAATACCTTTTACCAAATCGTCACCTTGCTGGACATTTCCGTAGACCAGTTCTTTTATCCTGACAGGCAGAACAGCGAAAGTTACTGCTGCCAGCACATTGATGTCCTTTTAAACTCTATGAATGAAAAAGAATTTGTCGTGATAGAAGCCACAGCCGGAGGCATTAAGAAAGCCAGAGAAACGGAGATTCTAGGAAAATCTACCTACCCATTTCCCAGGCACAGGATCTCTGCAGAGAAATAGGAGAGCCTTCTGAAATCAGTAAAGTATATCCAAAAATAAATGGAAAAAATAACCTGGAGAAAGCAAAGAAAATACTTTCAGGAATTTAACATAATATATAGCAAGAAGTCTCTTTCCTTTACAGATGTGCAATGAATTGTAAAAGCACTGTACGAACGCTGTAAAAGCAAAAAAGAACACTTGGTTGGTGATGCAGTTCATGGTATAATAGTATCAGTTGATAACATAAATGATAAAAAAGCTTATTTTGTTAAAAAAAGGATCACAATGTACATTTGAATATCAGATTTACTGCTTTTTGATCATGTGGTTGTAATGTTCCGTGCATAGCCCAGAATGGAACTAAGTAAATTTATCAATGTCTATTCCTTTTTCAAAATCTGAGATTTAAATGGCAGAAGTATATCACATGATAATGCTTATGGTATGGAAAAAGGCTTTCGTTGTAGCCTATGGTTCTGCATGGAAAGTTATTGGATAAAAGATACTGATTAATACTTGGTAAAATGAGGGAGCTCACAAATGAAAAAAATTACAATTGCCTTAATTATGGTTATATCATTAATAGCACCAATTCAGACAATGGCGGAGAGTGTTACCCAGAACGGTACAATAATAGAGCCTTTGGAACAGAATATTGAACAGATCATCGATGAAATCACTTCTGAACCGCGTCCAATAAATTCTGATGCAATACAGAATGTAAAAGAATATATTAGTGAATATCCCGGCAGTATCTATTGTCCAGGACTGGTAAGATGGTTTGAACGTGAATGATAGTTCTGATGTAAAAGAAAATATGGATATACAGAGAATTGTGGAAGTGATTGATCAGGTTATGGAAGTACTTCCAACGATCAATTAAATCTATATTAAAAATCTCCCACTAATGGTAGTGCCAGATAAAAAACATTGTAGAAGTCAGTAATATTAATGTTTTTCATGGTGCTAGCACGGTGTGAAGTCGAAATAATCAAATACTGACAGAGACTAGGAGGTGGAATAATGAAAAAATGGATCGTGATGCTGGCGGTACTTGTTATGTTCTGTCTGGCGGGATGCGGGGAAAAGCCGATGACAGCAGTGTATTTTCATATAGATGATAACAGCTGGTATTTTGCGGATCTGGACACGGACACGATTTTCTCCGGAACGATACCGGATAAGCTTACGGATGAGAATGGAAAGAAGCTGACAGAGGAAGATATGACATACGGAGATGTTTACCTGATCTATGGAGATGGTATCATGCTGCAAAGCTTCCCAGGACAGTATCCGGGAATCACAAAGATGGTACGGAAAGAACAGGGCAATCAGGAAAAGGCCGATCATTACCGGAAGGAGCTGCTTTCCATGATGCGTCCGGTGACTGGAGAGTGATAAAATAAAGCTTTTTTAGAAAAATATTAAAAGAAAATATATATCCATTTCTTCTATATTTTGATAAACTATATATTAAGACCACTGAGAAGAATAAATTTTAATTGCTTTGTGGAACAGATTGGTATTTACAGGGAGGAATCGTATTTCAGATTCTTCAAGTACATAAGGATTCACTTTTCGTTGTATTTTAAAGAAAGAGAGACATGGAAACTTTGGAACAACAGCGAAAGTATCTTTGAAAAAGATCAAGGGATTACGATAAAATGATATGTAAATGAAGGTTAAGGGGAAGGGGAAAAATGCTGATTACGGATATTATTAACATTTTGGGGAATGAGTTTAGTAGTATATATTGCGTAAATCGTCAAGATCAGTACATTCAGATTTATAGACATCTAAATGAAAACACAGAGTTAGATGAATTAATGAACGAGAAGAAAACATATGAAACCGTAATACAAAAGTATATAGAGACCAATGTATTTGAAGAAGACAGAAATAAAATGCTGGTTGCTACGGATTTTAATAATATATGCAAACAACTGCAACTGGTCTCACAGTTCACAATACATTACAGGATAAAAAATGGTAATGATATTTTGCGTTATCGTATGAAATGTGCAAGAATTGGAAATGCAGATACATTCAAAAAAATAGTGTTTGCGTTTGCAAGTGAGGATTCAGATATAAGATTAGATGAGTTAGGCATTATGAACTTGAGCAGCACCGGTGAGAAAAGAAAAATATTAATCGTGGAAAATGATGTCTCCAATCTGAAATTTTTAATTTCTCTGCTTGAAGATCGATATGAAATAATTACAGCATGTGATGGAAAAATCGGTTTGAGATTACTGGAAGAGAATCATAAAGACTTGGCACTAGTTCTGATAAATTTTCAGATACCTGTATTGAGTGGATTCGATTTTCTGAGAAAAGTGCAAGAGGACACCTTCCTTTCTTTAATACCGATTATTGTAATGACAGCAAATGATACACCAAAAACAGAAGTAATATGCCTGAATTTAGGTGCGACTGATTATATACGAAAGCCTTATAATGCAGAACTGATTAGAAAGAGACTGGAAAATGTAATTAAATTGAGAGAGTCCTCGGTGTCGCTCAGAGAAATAGAGAAAGATTCGTTGACAGGTTTATATACGGAGCAGGCTTTTTTTCATTATTCCAGGAGAATTATGCAATTTAAACCCGATAAAAAAATGCATGTGATAGTAGGAAGAATTAAAGACTTCGAATTGATTATTAGCATTTATGGAAGGAAAAAAGCAAACGAATTACTGTGCTATATGGCTTCGGTATATAACAAAAATTTTAAATATGGGTTATTAGCTAAAAAAGAAAAAGCATCTTTTCTCTGCTTATTAAGTGATGATTGTGAGCTGGATCATCGGAGAATGGACAATGTTATTAATGAGTTTGTAGAGAATGCTCCGATTAAAGGAATAAAGATTAAATATGGTATTTACAAAAATATAGATAAGAATCTTTCAATAGCTACCATATGTGATTATGCATCTATGGCGGCAGAAACAGTTATGGAAGATTATAATCATGACTATGCGTATTATACAGATGAACTGGCGCAGAAGAGACTTTATAATCAAATGATAGAAAACGATTTTACAGATGCTTTGAAAAATAAGGAGTTTATAATTTATTATCAACCAAAGATAGATGTAGTCACAGAAAAAGTAATCGGTGCGGAAGCTTTGGTTAGGTGGCAAAGAACGGATGGCTCCATGATATCTCCTGAAAACTTTATTCCGATATATGAAAAAAATGGACAGATTCAAAAATTAGATGCTTATGTTTTTCGACAGGTGTGTAGATTACAAAAAAGGATACTTGATGAATCAAAAAAATTGTTGTCCGTGTCAGTAAATCTTTCAAGGTCCAGTATTCTTTGCGAAGGAGTTGTAGAGCAATACACCGAAATTGTAAGAGAATATGATATTCCGGTAACGTGTGTTCCTTTAGAGATTACAGAATCAGCATCTGTATATGGACAAAAGGTTGTAACAGTAGCAGAGCGTTTATTACAAGCAGGATTCAAATTGCACATAGATGACTTTGGATCCGGGTATTCTTCAATGGAAAGCATAAGCAGACTGCCATTTAGTGTTCTCAAGATAGATAAGTGTCTGATCGATCACGTATGTGAGACGAGAGTGAAAATTCTTGTGGATCATATAATAAAATTATCAAAAGCCCTAAATATGAGGGTACTTGCTGAAGGTGTTGAAACAACAGAACAACTGGATGTATTACGAAAAATCAAGTGCGATGAGATACAGGGATTTTATTATGCACGACCAATGCCAGAAGCTCAGTTTATAGAATATGTAAGAAAAAGCGATAACCACAAGAAACTCTAGCAAAGAGACACCGAAAAGACGATATACAAAAAGTAAAAGTAGATAAGAGGTTTTACGGAAAATTGAAACTGTTTGTTAAGATAAGATATCCATAACAAGTCTATGTTGTCCGTTATCATTTCAATGAAATGTCATGTGAGTAACAAATCTGGAGTTGACGAGGAGGTGATTTTATGAAAAAATTTATGTCCATTATCTATGTTATAGCATTCGTTATTGGTATTATCTTCATCATAACAGCAGATACAGGAGTGATTACAAGTTATTATCCTGCTTTGATTGCAGGCATAATCATTAGTTGCTTTGCGGGAGTGTTCCTTGCTATCTACTTATATGCTTGGCATAAGCAATCTAAGTGAGTTATGTCAATTCAAGTTTGTAGAATTCAAAGTCTAATATGAAATGTGAGATAGAGCGTATGGAAATAATCTATACGTTCTATTTTTTTGCCTTTATTTGATAGACAGCCACTCACTTTTCCGAATGTATTTACATCTTTTCTCTTGACAGGTTCACACAAATTGCCTATACTGTGCTTATCGAATAAGTACGCTTATTACGATAAGTACACATGGCGAGGTGAGAAAGTGGAGATTATCATAAGTAATAGCAGTGATAAGCCTATTTACGAACAAATCTGTATGCAAGTAAAAAGTTTTATTATGGACGGCACATTATCTGCTGGCGAAGCCCTCCCTTCTATGAGAGCTTTAGCAAAAGATTTACATATCAGTGTTATTACCGTTCAGAGAGCATATGAAGATTTAACGAGAGATGGATTTATAGAAACTGTATCTGGAAAAGGCAGTTTTGTAGCATCACAGAATAGGGAATTTATTCAAGAGGAACAGTTACGAATTGCTGAAGAACTTTTGCAAAAAGTCGCAGAAATTGGTCGGGCGCATGGCATTAGTCTTGAGCAAATGACGAATATCCTAAAACTATTTTACGAGGAGTAACGAGAGGTGACAGGCATGGATAATAACATTTTGGTGCAGAATTTATGCAAGCAATTTGAGGGATTTTCTAGGGATTTTCTTTGGACAATGTTTCGTTCAAAGTCCCAAAAGGTAGGATTGTAGGCTTTATTGGCGAGAATGGTGCAGGAAAAAGCACTACTATCAATCTGATATTAAATGAACTAAACAAAGATAGCGGACAGATACAGGTCTTTGGAATAGACCACACAATTCCAACAGTCAAAGAAAATATTGGCGTTGTTTTTGATGAATGTAATTTTCATGATGTGTTTACAGCCACAGATATTGAAAAAATCTTGAAAGGCATTTATAAGACATGGGATAGTAACCTCTTTTTGCAATACTTGAAAAAATTCAAAATCCCAACCAAGAAAATGATTGGTGCTTTTTCAAAAGGAATGAAGATGAAACTTTCCATTATCTGCGCTATGGCACATAGACCTAAACTGTTGATTTTAGACGAAGCGACAACGGGTCTTGACCCCGTTGTGCGTGATGAAGTGTTAGACCTATTTTTGGAATTTATCCAAGATGAAGATTGCTCTATCTTCTTTTCATCGCATATCACTTCGGACATACAAAAAATTGCAGACTATGTGATTTTAATTCATCAGGGAAAAATCATTTTCGAGGAACAGAAAGATAATCTTGTTTATAATTATGGCGTGGCAAAGTGCGGAAAAGAAAAATTTGCACAGCTTTCCGCTGATGATTATATCATACACCGAACTACAAATATGAGCGTGGAGTGTCTTGTTCATGACAAAGATGCATTCAAACGAAAATACAAAAACATCATTGTGGATAATGCCACATTAGAAGATATTATGCTTTTCTATGTAAAGGAGGTACATCATGCGAGGATTGATATATAAAGACATATCCATTTTCTTCAAGAGTATTGATAAGAAACTTATTCTGATTGCAGCAGCAGCTATTGTTCTGCTTATTTTCAATGCTGGAATTTATGCTGGCTTATTTGCTTCCGTTATGTTTGCCATGACAATCGGTATGCAAAATATTATGAGTTTCGCAAGTGATGAAAAGGCAAGCTGGAAAAAATATCAATTAGCTATGCCGATAAGCAATTTTACTGTTGTTGCAAGTAAATATGTTTCCGTAATATATACTGTTGCAATCAGCATTTTGGGAAGCATTGCGTTCAATAGTTTATCCAGCATAATTTTTCAAAACTTTGATATGCTTATCTGGTTATTTTCGATTGCAGCAGCAATTATTATCCCATTATTATGGACAGGAATTTGCTTGCCATTAACTTATTGGTTTGGTTTTCGTTCTGCGCAAACTATGGGATTGATTGTGGTAATTCCAATGTTTTACTTTGTAAAATATTTTGAAGATGGGCCGGGAATGGCTACTATGGTAAATTCTGTTCATTCATATGTGCTAATCACAGGGATAGCGGCAATTTTGATTTTTGGAATTTCCCTCATAATAAGCACCATTGGATATAGTCGCAAGAATTAAATCTGCAATTACCATTCAAAAATATCAAACCCAGCCGAGCCAGTCAACGGCAAGTGAATGGGCGGTGCCCACCGTTGACAGCCCCGTCTGTCCCTGCTGGTGGGTAATCAAGGGGCGACAGCAAAAAGTGCTGACGTCGAAGAAAGGGGGAGTTTCCATGACCGAACAGGAAGCCTATCAAGAACATATCCGCTATACCCATGATACCTATTGTCGGATTGTTATTCGTCATGCGTCCTTTGACGCTGCCCGTATGTTGGCGGCAAGGTGGAAACGGGAAATCTCCCTTGAATATTTGACCGAAGAAAAGTTTGTCCCGCTAAGCACCACAGACGAGTATTTCTAAGTGCCGGACTATGGCGAAACTTATCTGTTCTCTGTCCGGGGGCAGACGATACTTTTAGACAGCCGTTCCCTTGCAGCGGCTCTTGCCCGGCTGCCGGAACAGACGCAGGAGGAAATCTTTTTGTATTACTTCCAGCACTTGACGCAGAAAGAAATCGGAGAACAAAGCGGCTGGACACGCAGCACAATCGGGCGGCATATCCAGCTTGCCTTGAAGCGGCTGAAGGAGGAAATGGAGGTGTTGTCCCATGAGTAACCGGCTTCTCCCCTATGACACGATTATAGAGGCACATGAGGGCGACCCGGAAGCGGTAAAAGCCGTCCTTGACCGTTACACCGGATATATCCGCTATTTCTCTAAGATGAACGGTTATTATAACTCTGATATGGAGGACTACATCAGAACAAAGCTGATTGAAAGCCTGTTTAAGTTTCGGCTTGACCGATAGCATAAAGCTAAAGGACAATTGATCTTTACATCACATAACTTACGCCCATTGGAAATCCTTGAAAACGATGCTCTGCTTTATACGACTGTGAATCCTGAGAATTGCTATATAAAATCTACTTATATCAAAAATACGCAAAATACCCGGTTATCTTATTTGCGGACAATTAAGCTTGGCGGGCAAAAAGAAAAACTCTACAATGAAACAAATATATATGAGATGGAGCTTGCTATGAGGCGGGCAGGAAGGGACTACAAATAACTAAAAGGCCACAGGAATCAGGCAATTATTATCACCACCAAATCCTTCTGTTATACAGGCTTCATAGTGCAGCTAACCTCATTGAATAAATTTATTGTTAAATATTCGTGCAAAGTATTGTTTTCTTCGTGCAAATGGCATATACTATAATTGCCAGCAGAAAGGGGTTGATCGTATGGCTAGAAATACCACAAACATCAGTATCCGCATGGACGCAGATTTGAAAGCGCAGGCGGACGCACTGTTTACTGAACTTGGCATGAACCTGACTACGGCGTTTAACATCTTTGTGCGCCAGTCGCTTCGTGAAGGCGGCATTCCCTTTGAAATAAGGCTGGAACAGCCGAACAAAGAAACGGTTGCTGCCATGCTGGAAGCGGAAAGGATTGCAAAAGACCCGTCTGTAAAGGGCTTCAATGACCTTGACGAGTTGTTTGCTGACCTGAAAAGATGAAAGAAACCAAATATACCGTCAAGTACACGACCAGTTTCAAAAAAGACTACAAACGAGCCATAAAGCGTGGCTTGAAGATCGAGCTGCTGGAGCAGGTCGTAGCAATGCTGGCAATGGGCGAACCGCTGCCAGATAAGAACCGCGACCATGATCTGTCCGGCGATTGGGCAGGTCATCGGGAATGTCATATTCTCCCGGACTGGCTGCTTGTCTACCGCATAGAGGATGATGTTCTGGTGCTGACGCTGGCCCGCACCGGTACACACAGCGACTTGTTCGGCAAATAAACATTCTGCCGCCGTATGGGGAAACCTGTACGGCGGTTTTTCTGTATGCAAAAGGGTGTCGTGAAACGCGACGACCTTGATAGTGGTACGCCAAAACGCGGTAGCCCTTACCGCTTCGATAAAAGGAATCAATATGCGACACTATTGCAATCGAGGTAATATTGACATAGAATTCCATGTATTATAGAATGGTATCTGTAAAAAGAAGGCATGAAGAAAGCAGCTTTAAACGGGCTGCTTTTTTTGTGTCTTCTTTTGTCTTTCCTGAGTACCGGAGGAAAAGGAGTTTTCTGGATGGAGCAGAGAAGACAAAAATAAATAAGAACAGGAGGAAGTATATGGAGGATACCAAAAAAACAGTTTTGGCGGGAAACGAGGAAAAAGATGTTCCGCGTGCAGTCTACGATGGTGTTTTGACAATCGATGTAGACGCGCAGGTTGAAAGCATGGAGGAACAGGAAGAAGCCAGATGGCATCAGCTTTTGAATGCACATCGTACCAGAAAGATCCTGACGGGCCAGCTTGGGGGCATTGAAAAACTGGAGAGTGGATGGATGGTTGCTGTTACATACTTTAATGGTTTCCGGATCATTATCCCAATGAATGAAATGATGATCAACCTTCAGGGAGACGGGCGTGAAAACGCGGATACCTTAAACCGTCAGGTCCGTATTGCTAACAACATGCTCGGCTGTGACATTGATTTCATCATCAAAGATCTGGATAACAAGAGCCGGAGTGTTGTAGCATCCAGAAAAGATGCAATGCTTAAAAAGAGGCAGACTTTTTACCTTGGGGAAGATACAGAAAAACCAATGCTCTATGAAGACAGGATCGTAGAAGCAAGGGTGATCGCGGTAGCTCCCAAAGCAGTCCGCCTGGAAGTCTTTGGTGTAGAAGTATCTGTCCGGGCCAGAGACATGGCCTGGGAGTGGATGGTAGATGCCGGAGAAAAATTCCAGGTAGGTGATCTGGTGCTGGTCATGGTCAATAAGGTGGAAGCAAGCTCTGTTGACCAGATCATTATAGAAGTGGATGCAAAGAGTCCGACAGCCAATATCAATAAAGATAACCTCCGGAAATGCCATAAACAGGGAAAATATACAGGGATCATTACGGAAGTCTATAAGGGAACCTATTTTATCCGCCTTGATATCGGAGTCAATGCCGTGGCACATTCCTGCAATATGTCCGCACTTCCGGGAAAGAAAGATAAGATCGGATTTGTGGTGACCCGCATCAACGACAACTATGAAGTGGCAGAAGGCATTATCACAAGGCTTATCAAAAGAGCTTCCTGAAAATGTTTTTATGATTTTCAAAGAATTCTGTTGACACAGAAGAAGAGAATTCTTTAACATCGGAGATAAAGATGGAAAGGAGTGACGTCAGATGGCAAAAAAGAAGAAAAAACAGATGAGGGAAACCTTGTACTGTCCATATTGCAAAAGACCCGGGGTACTTAGGCCTGCAGCCTATGTCTATGGGGATAACAACCTGGATCCGGAAAAATACCTGTATGTATGCAGCGGCTATCCTTCCTGTGATTCATACATTGGGGTACACAAAAAGAGTATGCGTCCTATGGGAACCATGGCTGACAGCAATCTGCGTAATAAGCGTATCGAAGCACACAGAGCTTTGGATGCAATCTGGAAAAATGGTTATATGACCAAACACAGCACATATATCTGGCTTCAGAACCGTTTGAATCAAAACTCCTGGAAATGATGATGTATGGATAACAAGTTATGAAAGAAAACCGATCAGAAGCAGAGATTAGAAAGAGTGAAAATGACAAGGAGGAAAGGCTAAACTTTACTCATTGGTTCAATTCGTTTCGAATTTTTTGGATAACTCTGTCAGTTCTTTCGTAGTTTCCTGGGTGTGATGCAGCAGGGTATCGCGCATTTCTGGCGGACAGCTGGAATAAAGCATTTTCATCTGATTGACACACTCATCCTCCAGAGAAACATCTGGATTTATAAGCGTATCTAAAAAGATGTGTAGAACCTTTGCCAATGCTCTTAAAATTAAATAAGAAGGATTCATTTTCCCCTTTTCGATATTGGCGATTTGCTTTACAGAAACATGGCTCAGATCCGCAAGCTCCTGCTGTGTCAGGTCTTTTTTCTTTCGGGCTTCCCGCATTTTTTGCCCCAAAGCAGTCAAATCATCAATCGGCATAATCGTTCACCTCAATAATATTGTATCGTTCCGGTTTATATGATTGAATGACCTTATTATACCTAACAATCAGTATGATTATGCCGATTTTATAGAGCTACGATTGGTGATAAACTTGTATTGTTCGAGACAAAGAACTATAATGTACTCTGTGGAGGTGCAGAATGGATTATATGACACTAAAAGAGGCCGCCGAAAAATGGGGCGTGACACCTCGTAGAGTTAATTACTATTGCGCTGCTGGGCGTATCCCCGGCGCTGTGAAGATGGCAACTATCTGGCTAATTCCAAAGGATGCGGAAAAGCCGATTGATGGTCGAACAAAACAAGGAAAGGCAGAAAAGTATGAGTAATATATTACTTCTTGAAGATGATCTAAGCCTGATTAACGGGCTTTCTTTTGCTTTCAAAAAGCAGGGATTTGAATTAAATATCGCCAGAACGCTCAAAGAAGCGAAGGAATTGTGGACAGACGGAAAATATGATTTGTTGGTGTTGGACGTATCTCTGCCAGATGGGTCTGGCTTTGAATTTTGCAAAAGAGTTCGACTTACATCAAAGGTGCCAATTACTTTTCTGACGGCTTCGGATGAGGAAACAAGTATTATTATGGGGCTGGATATTGGAGGTGATGACTATATCACAAAACCGTTCAAACTGGGGGTTCTCGTGTCAAGGATTAACGCCTTACTTCGACGTGCAAATTCTTTTCAAGCAGCAGACACAGAATTGCATTCGAATGGCATCAAAGTTCTTTTGCTGCAAGGACAGGTTTTCAAAAATGGGGAGCTGTTGGATTTGACTGCCGCGGAATACAAGCTACTGTGCCTGTTTATGAGAAACCCAAGCATGGTGCTGACAAAGGGACAAATTTTAGATAAGCTATGGGATTGCGACGGGAATTATATCGACAGTAGTACCCTTACGGTCTATATGCGTCGGCTTCGTATGAAGATCGAGGATAATCCAAGTGAACCACAAATGCTCCTGACTGTTCGAGGTATGGGATATAAATGGAATATTATCGGGTGAGGTGCAGAATGAAGATACTGGCAAATAAAGAAATCAAAAATCTATTTCTTTCGCTTTCACTGGTTTTTGGGGTTACATTTCTCTTAGCCGAGGTTTTTCTATGGCTGTCATATCGCCGGCTTTCTCTGTTATTGCTAATCCTTTTTCTATTGGCTGGCGGTGCTGTATGGGCAGTCTGCTTTGTATATTTTAATCGACAAAATCAGATCATGGAGCAGGCGATATTACAAATCAATGCGTATCTTGATGGTGATCGCAATGCCCGTATTGAATGTGACAATGAGGGCGAATTGTACCGACTGTTTCATTCCATCAATTCTTTAGCGGCAGTGTTAAATGCCCATGCAGATAACGAGTTACGAGAGAAAGAGTTTTTGAAAAATACAATCTCCGACATTTCACACCAACTGAAAACACCACTGGCGGCTCTGAACATTTATAACGGACTGCTTCAGGACGAGGATATAGAAGTGTCATCTGTGAAAGAATTTGCTAATCTGTCCGAGCAGGAGTTGGACCGTATTGAAGTGCTGGTGCAAAACCTTCTCAAAATCACAAAGTTGGACGCTGGTTCTATTGCATTTGAAAAGAAAATAGAAAATGTAGCGGATATGATGCAGGATTTGGAGCTACACTTTGCATATCGTGCCAAGCAGGAACAGAAAGAGATTGTATTATCTGGTGCAGATGATATTTCTCTTTTCTGTGACCGTGATTGGTTGGGCGAAGCGATTGGCAATATTGTAAAAAATGCACTTGACCATACAGGAAAGGGCGATACCATTTACATCAAATGGACGGCACTACCCTCCGCTGTTCAAATCACAATAAAGGATAACGGGTGCGGAATTCATCCAGAAGATTTACACCATATCTTCAAAAGGTTTTATCGCAGCCGTTTTTCAAAGGATACACAGGGGATCGGGCTTGGTCTGCCGTTGGCAAAAGCGATTATCGAAGCTCATGGGGGCCTAATAGAAGTGGAAAGTGAATTAGGAATTGGAACGAGTTTTATAATGAATGTTGCTAGAATATAAATAGTACAAGCCAAAATGAGAAATTCCAAATACACATAAGCATGGTACAATAGAAACATGC
>NZ_JBBMEJ010000009.1:0-156000 GCF_040096615.1 Blautia aquisgranensis | reverse complement strand
TCATGGACGCACCCTGAAAAGGCGGTATCCCGCCTTAATTCAGATGCTCTGGTAACTCAGTTGCCGAGTAGTTCACAAAATATTAATCAATTGTTTGACTTCTGTTTGTGAAAAAACAAAAAGAATACGGTATAATAATGCAAAACAGAACAGGCAGAGGAAATCTGGGCGTAATCTTCTGCCTGAAAAAATATAAAAAGTGGGGAAAGAGTATATGAACGCTTTTCTACAGCCAATACAACCTCTGGACGGGGAAATCCTGCTCCAGATCCAGCAGCATCTGCGGGTGGATCCGCTGACTGCAATTATGAAATTTTTTACATTTCTGGGAAACGGAGGGTGGTTCTGGATCGTATGCGTGATAGTACTTCTGTGTATTCCGAAAACAAGAACAACCGGATGTGCGGCGGCTTTGTCGCTGATCTTCGGATTTCTGGTGACGAATCTTCTTCTTAAAAATCTGGTGGCAAGACCGCGTCCGTTTGCAGAGATTGAAGCGTTAATTCCGCTGATAGCAAAGCCCACGGACTTTTCTTTTCCGTCTGGACATACAACGGCTTCCTTTGCGGTAGCGTTGGTCATGGTGCGGATGCTGCCGAAGAAGATCGGAGTACCGGCAGTTGCTGTGGCAGCACTGGTAGCTTTTTCCAGGCTGTATCTGGGTGTACATTATCCGACAGATGTGCTGGCAGGCTTACTGGTAGCAGCAATAGGAAGTTCATTATCTGTGTGGTTTATGAGGAAAAAATCTGAGACAAAATTAAAGTCTTAGTGAGCAGTTAGTCAGTTACTGATTGTAGAATATGAATTGCTGCAGCAGATGTTTTCAATGTGTGTAGTAATACTTACTTACGTTAAATAAATAAAGCATTGACATCTAAAGCTGTAAAGGGTTACACTTGATATAATAATCAGTAAATACTGAGAGGAAATTTACATAAATCTAAACAAAAGGAGCGATAACCACCATGATATCAGAAAAAATGAAACCCTATGTACAGAACAATTCCGCCATCCGCATGATGTTTGAGGAAGGCAACCGTCTTCGTGCGAAATACGGTGCAGATAAGGTATTCGATTTCAGTTTGGGAAATCCCAGCGTACCGGCTCCGGACAGTGTCCGTGAAGCGATCATTGAGATCACCAATAATACAGATCCTACAGTGCTTCATGGATATATGAGCAATGCCGGATTTGAGGATGTACGTCAGACAATCGCAGAATCCCTCAACAGACGTTTTGATACAAAATTTGCTGCAAAGAATCTGATTATGACAGTTGGTGCAGCAAGTGGATTGAACGTAATTCTGAAGACAATCCTCAATCCTGGGGAAGAAGTGATTGTTTTTGCGCCTTATTTCCTGGAATATGGTGCATATGTACGTAACTATGATGGTGTTCTTGTGGAAATCTCTCCGGATACGACAACCTTCCAGCCGAATCTTGCTGAATTTGAGCAGAAGATCACATCAAAGACGAGAGCTGTCATTGTCAACACGCCGCACAACCCGACAGGAGTTGTATATTCAGAAGAAACAATCAAAAAACTTTCCGCAATTCTGGAAGCAAAACAGAAGGAATTCGGTACCGTGATCTATCTGATCTCTGACGAACCGTATCGTGAACTGGTTTACGACGGAGTTGAGGTTCCATACCTTACGAAATATTATGACAACACAGTTGTAGGATACTCCTACAGTAAATCACTTTCTCTTCCTGGTGAGCGTATCGGATATCTGGTAATCCCGGATGAAGCAGACGGAAGTGCAGAGCTGATCACAGCAGCAACGATCGCCAACCGTACACTTGGCTGTGTCAATGCGCCGTCCCTGATCCAGAAGGTGGTTGCAAAATGCGTGGATGCTAAGACAGATGTGGCAGCTTATGACAAGAACCGTCTTGCTCTTTATAACGGACTGACAGAATGTGGCTTTGAATGCATCAAACCACAGGGCGCATTTTATCTCTTCGTGAAGTCTCCGGTTGCCGATGAAAAAGCCTTCTGCGAGGCCGGAAAGAAGTATAACATTCTTATGGTACCGGGAAGTTCTTTTGCATGCCCTGGTTATGTAAGACTTGCATACTGTGTATCCTATGATACGATTGTGAATTCTCTGCCTGAGTTTAAGAAACTTGCTGCAGAGTATGGCCTGAATAAATAATAGAATAAGCAATATAGCTGAGAAAAAGCATAAAAAAGATTCCTGCACAGTTTGAAGAATATGTTGGCAGAACATATTTATAAACTGGTGTCAGGAGTCTTTTTATGCTCTGGAAATTGTAATAGTATGAACGAATAAAAAGCCAGCCGGGAGTATCATAAGCTCCCGGCTGGCTTCATATAAAGGGGGTGTTCCACAGGTTATTTATTTAGCTTTTTTATCTTCTTTCTTTGGAGCTTCGCCGTAGTAAGCTTTGAGATAGATCTCTTTCAGCTCAGATACAAGCGGATATCTCGGGTTAGCGCCGGTGCACTGGTCATTGAAGGCCTGCTCGGACATCTCATCCAGAGTCTCCAGGAAGTATTTCTCATCTACGCCGTAGTCACGGATCGTCGGAAGGATCTCGATAGTTCTCATAAGTTCATCCAGCTTTGCAAGAAGCTTCTCGAATACTTCAGCATCGTCTTTGCCTGTAAGACCTACATAACGTCCAATCTCAGCATAACGTGCAAGTGTCTTTGGATACTGATACTGTGGGAAGGTACCCATCTTAGTAGGAACCTCGGCACTGTTATAACGCATAACATCCAGAAGAACTACTGCATTAGCGATACCGTGTGGCAGGTGATGGAAAGCACCAAGCTTATGAGCAAGAGAGTGGTTTACACCAAGGAAAGCATTGGCGAATGCAAGACCTGCCATGCAGGAAGCGTTAGCCATATGATCTCTGGCTTCTACATCATTGCCGTCTTTATATGCACGTGGCAGGTAGTCGAATACCAGTTTGACAGCCTTCAGCGCAAGTCCGTCTGTGTAGTCAGAAGCCATCATGGAAACATAAGCCTCGATCGCATGTGTCATAACATCGATACCGGAAGCACGAGTCAGTCCTTTTGGTGCACTCATCATATTGTTGGTATCTACGATCGCCATATCCGGAAGGAGCTCATAGTCAGCCAGCGGCCATTTTACGCCGGTATCCTGGTCTGTGATGATGGCGAACGGTGTAACCTCAGAACCTGTACCGGAAGAGGTCGGGATCGCTACGAAATAAGCTTTTTTGCCCATTTTCGGGAAAGTGTAGATTCTCTTACGGATATCCATGAAATCCATGGACATGTCGGAAAAGTCAGCATCCGGATTCTCGTAGAGCATCCACATAACCTTGCCGGCATCCATTGCGGAACCGCCGCCGAGAGCGATGATGCAGTCTGGCTCAAATGCTGTCATAGCTTTTGCACCTGCTTTTGCGGAAGCAAGAGATGGGTCCGGAGCAACATCGGAGAAGCATGTGTGTACAATGCCCATCTGGTCCAGCTTATCCTCGATCGGTTTGGTGTAACCATTCTTGTAGAGGAAAGAGTCTGTTACGATGAAGCAACGTTTTTTGCCCATAACAGTACCGAGCTCATCCAGAGCAACCGGCATGCAGCCTTTTTTGAAGTAAACCTTTTCCGGTGTTCTCATCCAGAGCATATTCTCTCTCCTTTCAGCAACGGTCTTAGTATTGAGAAGATGTTTCACACCAACGTTCTCGGATACGGAGTTTCCGCCCCAGGAACCGCAGCCAAGTGTGAGGGAAGGAGCAAGTTTGAAGTTGTAAAGGTCTCCGATACCACCCTGGGAAGAAGGTGTATTGATGAGGATACGGCAGGTCTTCATAGCGGCCTCGAATTTATCCATCTTCTCTGTCTCGTTTACATTGATGTAGAGAGAGGAGGTGTGTCCATATCCGCCATCAGCAACAAGGCGCTCAGCTTTTGCGATAGCATCGTCGAAGTTCTTGGCCTTGTACATGGCAAGTACAGGGGAAAGTTTCTCATGTGCGAATTCCTCGCTGATATCTACGGATTCAACCTCGCCGATAAGGATCTTGGTATCAGCCGGAACTTTAACACCGGCCATCTCAGCGATAGTAGCAGCTTTCTGTCCTACGATCTTGGCGTTCAGTGCGCCATTGATGATGATTGTCTTTCTGACTTTTTCGATCTCATCTTTCTTGAGGAAGTAGCAGCCTCTGTAGATGAATTCGTCTTTTACTTTTTTATAAATGCTCTCGAGAACAGTTACGGACTGCTCGGAAGCACAGATCATACCATTATCGAATGTCTTGGAATGAATGATGGAGTTAACCGCAAGACGGATATCTGCGCTGTCATCAATAATTACAGGAGTGTTTCCGGGTCCTACACCTACGGCTGGTTTACCGGAAGAGTAAGCGGCTTTAACCATTCCAGGACCACCGGTAGCAAGAATGATATCGGAATTCTGCATAACCATGTTGGTCAGCTCCAGGCTTGGAACATCGATCCAGCCGATGATTCCCTCTGGTGCGCCGGCAGCAACAGCTGCTTCGAGAACGACCTTCGCTGCTTCGATGGTGGATTTTTTCGCACGTGGATGTGGGCTGATGATGATAGCGTTTCGTGTTTTCAGTGAGATAAGAGATTTAAAGATTGCTGTAGAAGTCGGGTTGGTAGTCGGGATAACTGCTGCAACCAGTCCGATCGGCTCAAGGATCTTCTTGATTCCGTATGCTTTATCTTCTTCTACAACGCCACATGTCTGAGTATTCTTGTATGCATTGTAAACGTACTCTGCTGCGTAATGGTTCTTGATAACCTTGTCTTCCATGATTCCCATGCCGGTTTCTTCAACGGCCATTTTCGCAAGGGGAATACGCATCTTGTCAGCTGCGGTAGCAGCAGCCTTGAAGATCTTGTCGACCTGCTCCTGTGTGTAGGTAGCGAAGATCTTCTGTGCTTCTTTCATTGCAGCTATTTTCGCGGTCAGGGCTTCTGGAGTGTTGATGATGGTTGGGATAGTCTCTTTCTTTGCCATGTGGAATCCTCCTGTTATTCATATGATAATGAGTCTGTGGTGCTGTCGGCATATTTTTTTGTCAGCCGGCAGATGCTGCAGAGCTTTTTTGTGAGTCCCCGCACTGCGTTACTGATTCAATCTGATTGAATTTTCTGTTTTGATACTGATATAGTAACAAAATTCAGAAAAAAACGCAAATTCATGGAATTGCCGCTATGGGCAAAATGACGAATCCGAAAGTGTGGGAAAACACGGTAAAAGTTACTTTGCAGTAAACTGAACCTCTTGAAAATCCTTTCAAAAAAATCTTGAAATTCAGCACTATGCACAAAATACATGTTAATTATTTGTCAGTATTGACAATAAACACGCATACATATGAGGGACAGGCAAAAGATAAAACGCTTCAACTGAATAACAAACACACAATTATTCGGTTAAAATATTAACGTTAAACTTTTGTCAAGCGATCATGAACACATTATAGTTTAGCCTTTGCCAGACGTCAATAGAAAAATTCGATAAAAAATTAACAAAAATAATTCAAAAATTTGATAAATAATTCACAAAAACATCATATCGCGTTAAAGTGGAGAATTGAAACATAATATAAAAAAACTGCCACACAGGAAATCTCTTAATCTCCTGTATGACAGTTCATGTCTGATATAATGCAATGATTCATATACCGGAAGCAGAAGCATATGGCAAGAGAACCTTGTAATGTCTGCTTACTTCTGCAATATGAATTTTCAGCTGTACCAGCAGTGCCGGATTATCAGCTCTTACGGAAAGCAGCACGTTTTCTGTCTCTGGAATCCAGAATACGCTTACGGATACGAAGGCTTGTAGGTGTTACCTCAAGAAGCTCATCCTGGTCGATGAATTCGATGGCCTGCTCAAGACTTAAGATTCTTGGCGGAACAAGCTTCAATGCATCGTCAGCGGAAGAGGAACGGGTGTTGGTGAGGTGCTTTGTCTTGCAGACATTAAGCTCGATATCCTCAGCCTTACCGTTCTGTCCGATAACCATACCGCTGTAAACCTTCTCGCCAGGTCCTACGAAGAGTGTACCACGCTCCTGAGCGGAGAAAAGTCCGTAAGTAACAGTCTCGCCAGCCTCGAAAGCGATAAGAGAGCCCTGTTTACGGTATGGAAAATCTCCCTTGTATGGTGCATATCCGTCGAACATTGTGTTCAGGATACCGGTACCTTTGGTGGAAGTAAGGAACTCATTTCTGAATCCGATCAGTCCACGGGAAGGAATTGCGAACTCAAGCCGTACAGTACCATCGCTTGCCGTGCTCATGCCCTGGAGTTCACCTTTACGCTCGCTGAGCTTCTGGATGATCGTACCGGAAAATTCCTCCGGAACGTCAACATATGCGATTTCCATTGGCTCCAGTTTACGTCCACGTTCGTCTGTATGGTAAAGAACCTCCGGTTTGCTGACTGCAAACTCATATCCCTCACGACGCATGTTCTCAATAAGAACGGAGAGATGAAGCTCACCACGGCCGGAAACCTTGAAGCACTCAGTTGTCTCAGTATCTTCTACACGAAGGCTGACATCGGTGTTCAGCTCACGGTAGAGACGATCGCGAAGGTGACGGGAAGTGATATATTTACCTTCCTGTCCTGCCAGCGGGCTGTCGTTAACCAGGAAGTTCATGGACAGTGTCGGCTCGGAGATCTTCTGGAATGGAATTGCTTCCGGGTTGTCTCCTGCACAAAGTGTATCACCGATATGAATATCTGAAATACCGGAAATTGCTACGATAGCACCGATTGTTGCACTCTTGACCTCAACCTTGTTCAGACCGTCAAATTCATAAAGTTTGCTGATCTTTACGCGCTCATGTTTGTCAAGATCATGATGGTTCAGAAGTGTAAGGTCCTGGTTTACGGAAATGGTTCCGCGCTCAACCTTACCGATACCGATACGTCCTACATATTCGTTGTAGTCAATGGTGCTGATAAGAACCTGTGTATCTCCGTCCGGATCACCCTCCGGAGCCGGAATTGCTTCAAGGATGGTTTCAAAAAGCGGAGCCATATTCTCCGGCTTGTCGTTCAGGTTACGGACTGCATAGCCGGCTTTTGCGGAAGCATACAGGAATGGGCAGTCAAGCTGCTCATCAGATGCATCCAGATCCATAAGAAGCTCCAGAACTTCGTCAACAACCTCTTCCGGACGTGCTTCCGGACGGTCGATCTTGTTGATGCAGACAATAACATGCAGATCCAGTTCGAGAGCTTTACGAAGTACAAACTTAGTCTGAGGCATGGCACCCTCGAAGGCGTCCACAAGAAGAATAACGCCGTCTACCATCTTCAGCACACGCTCTACCTCGCCGCCGAAGTCCGCATGACCTGGAGTATCGATGATATTGATTTTTACATCCTTATAATGAACTGCGGTGTTTTTGGAGAGAATCGTAATGCCGCGCTCACGCTCAATATCGTTGGAGTCCATGACACGTTCCTGGACTTCCTGGTTTGCACGGAAAACACCGCTCTGTTTCAAAAGCTCGTCAACGAGTGTAGTTTTACCGTGATCGACATGGGCGATAATGGCCACGTTACGAACATCTTCACGCTTGGTCTTCATATAATCAAAATCCTTTCTTTCCATATATAAGTAATCTTTTTGTTAAAAACGATGTCCAAATTTATAGTCTATCATATTTTCGGAAGATTACAAGAGATAAAAAAATATTTTTGATTTTTGATTTTTCAGACATAATACGGAATACGGGCTCATAAACTTTCTGTATAAATGAAATACACCGCGAGGAAGGAGAGCTACATATTATGGCAGATAAAATTATTGAAAACAATCAGGTATCGGTTATGGGACGCATCGCAACAGGTTTTACTTTCAGCCATCAGGTCTTTGGAGAAGGCTTCTATATGATGGATATTCTGGTAAAACGTCTCAGCGATTCCGAGGACAGGATTCCGGTCATGGTCTCCGAACGTCTGCTGGATATCACGCAGGATTATGTAGGAGAATACATTGAGATCCATGGACAGTTCCGGTCTTATAACCGCCATGAGGAAAAAAGAAACAGGCTGGTGCTTTCTGTTTTTGCGAGGGAAGTGCAGTTTGTGGGAGAGGAAGAGGATTCAGCACCTGTAAACCAGATTTTTCTGGATGGTTACATATGTAAACCGCCTGTATACAGAAAAACTCCTCTCGGAAGAGAGATCGCAGATCTTCTGATGGCTGTAAACCGTCCATATGGAAAATCAGATTACATACCCTGCATATGCTGGGGAAGAAATGCCAGATATGCTTCTGCTTTTGAGGTTGGCGGTCATGTGCTGATCTGGGGCAGGATCCAGAGCAGGGAATATATGAAGCGGCTCAGTGAAACAGAGACGGAAAAAAGGATCGCTTATGAGGTTTCCGTGAGCAAGCTGGAATATGTGGAATGATTTCTGTGTATGGCAAAGTGCATCGCCGGTCATGGAGTGAGCTGTATTGGAGCGGCAAGGTACCACTTGCATTTCTATCCAATCTGCGGTAATATAAAAAAAATTGAAAAAATGGGGAATTACCGGTTTTACTAACAGTAAGAGGAAGAATCATGGAAAGAGAAATAACAGAGGTTTATTACGGGAACGGGAAGGGTAAGACAACACTGGCACTTGGCCAGGGTCTGCGCTTTGCAGCACAGGGAAAAAGTGTGATCATCATACAGTTTCTGAAAGGCAAGGAGCGCAGGGAGCTGGACTTTCTTGAGGACCTGGATAATCTTGATTTCAAGATTTTCCGTTTCGAGAAAATGGACACCTGCTATAATGACCTGAATGAGCAGGAGAAGGCAGAAGAGAGAACCAATATTCTCAATGGCCTTAATTTTGCACGGAAGGTAATTGCTACCGGAGAGTGTGATTTTCTGCTGCTGGATGAGATCCTCGGTCTTATGGATAAAGGAATCGCTCCAGTTGAGACGATCATCGATATGCTTAAGCAGAAGGATGAAAGTATGCACATAGTTATGACCGGACGGTGGCTTCCGGAGGCTCTGAAGCCATATGTGGACAGCGTTACCACACTGACAACAGAGATAACGGACCAGGAACGGGAATAAGAAATATTTTTACAGAAGAAATAAGGAGGAAGACAAATGGCAATTTTTAAAGGGGCAGGCGTTGCGATCGTAACACCGATGCACGAAGACGGTAAGGTAAATTATGAGAAACTTGAGGAGCTTCTGGAGGAGCAGATCGCCAACAGCACAGATGCCATCATTATCTGCGGAACAACAGGCGAGTCTTCTACTCTGACTCATGGAGAGCATCTTCAGACGATCAAGTTTGCAATCGATAAAGTCAACAAACGTGTGCCTGTAATCGCAGGAACAGGTTCTAATTGTACAGAGACAGCAGTCATGATGGCTAAGGAAGCTGCTTCCTATGGCGCAGATGCACTTCTTGTTGTAACACCTTACTACAATAAGGCTACACAGAAGGGTCTTATTGCTCATTACACAGCAATTGCCAATGCAGTTCCGGAAACTCCGATCATCATGTACAATGTTCCGAGCCGTACAGGCTGTAACATCCAGCCGGCTACAGCCGTTACACTTGCAAAGAATGTGAAAAATATCGTGGGAATCAAAGAAGCGACAGGAGATCTTTCCCAGATCGCAAAGATGATGTCCATGGCTGACGGAGCTCTTGAGCTTTATTCCGGAAACGATGACCAGGTAGTTCCGATCCTTTCTCTCGGCGGACTTGGAGTTATCTCCGTATTGTCCAACGTTGCACCGAAATACACACATGACATGGTTATGAAATTCCTTGACGGCGATACCAAGGGTGCAGCAGAATACCAGCTTAAGGCAATCCCGCTGATCAACGCGCTGTTCAGCGAGGTTAACCCAATCCCGGTAAAAACAGCCCTGAACCTTATGGGAAAGAACGTAGGACCACTTCGTATGCCACTCTGTGAGATGGAAGACACCACAAAAGCAGCACTTGCAAAAGCGCTTGAGGACTTCGGTATCAAGCTTGCCTAAAGGAGAAGAATACTATGGTAAAAATTATTATGCACGGCTGCAACGGACATATGGGCCAGGTGATCAGCGATATCGTGGAGAAAGATCCGGACGCTGAGATCGTGGCAGGTATCGACATTGCAGACCAGGGAAAAAACAGCTATCCGGTATTTACAGACATTGATACATGTCAGGTAGAGGCAGATGCGATCATCGACTTCTCCTCTGCAAAAGCAACAGACAAGCTTCTTGCGTACAGCGTAGAGCGCCAGATTCCGGTGGTTCTGTGCAGCACAGGCTTAAGCGAGGAGCAGCTTGCAAAGGTTGAAGAAGCTTCCAAGAAAGTAGCAGTACTGAAATCTGCAAACATGTCTCTTGGTATCAACACACTTCTGAAACTGGTCCAGGACGCAGCCAAGGTTCTTGCGGCAGCAGGTTTTGACATGGAGATCGTGGAGAAGCATCATCGTCTGAAATTAGACGCGCCGAGCGGTACAGCTCTTGCACTGGCTGACAGCCTGAATGAGGCTATGGATAACCAGTATCATTATGTATATGACCGCAGCCAGAGACGTGAGCAGCGTGACGACAAGGAAATCGGTATCTCTGCAGTCCGTGGCGGAACGATCGTAGGTGAGCACGAGGTGATCTTTGCAGGTCAGGACGAGGTCATTGAGTTTAAGCATACAGCATACTCCAAGGCAATTTTCGGAAAAGGTGCTGTAGAGGCAGCGAAATTCCTTGCAGGCAAGCCGGCAGGACGTTATGATATGAGTGACGTGATCGGCTGATCCAGCTGATAATATATGGACGTGGGGAACACGTCATTACATAGGACCGGGGTTCGCAGAAGCGGAGCCCGGTTTTTTGAAAAAGAGGTGAAAAATGGTCACCATTAAAGAAATAGCGAAACGTTGTAATGTTTCTATTGCCACAGTGTCCAATATTATAAACGGAAAGCCTAATGTGGGCAGAGAAACCAGGGAAAAAGTACTTAAGACAATAGAAGAGCTGAACTACACACCCAATTATATTGCGAAAAACCTTAAAACAAGACGATCAAAAACGATTGGTGTTGTTGTGGAGGACATCACGGCATTCTGTGCACCGGATATTGTAGACGGAATCACGAAATGCTGCGAGGAAAAAGGCTATCATATTCTGCTGACGAATCTCCGGCTTTATCGGAAATTCGGTGAAAGCTATTATGAAAACGAGAAGTTTTTTCCGATGATCCAGAAAGAAATAAAGGAGCTTATTGCGAAGCAGGTGGATGGTATTGTCTATGTGACCACACATGAGAGAGTGCTTAAGTGCTTTCCGAAAGAACTGAACGTTCCGGCAGTTATGGCTTATGGCTATACAAGATCTCCGAAATATCCATCGATCGTGGTAGATGACCGGAAAGGTGCGGCAGAGGTGATCCGGTATCTGTTTTCCATGGGGCACAGAAGAATTGGAATTGTCAGCGGACCGGTCAGGAGTCTTCATACCAGAGAACGTCTGCTGGGAGTGCAGGACATATTTACAGAGCAGGGAATCCCTTTTGAAAAAAAATGCGTGGTTGAAGGTGACTGGAGGCGTGGGAGTGGATACCGTGGGACGGATTCTCTTCTGGAACAGAAGGTTACGGCAATCTTCTGCATGAGTGATATTATGGCAGGCGGTGTTTATGACAGACTGGGCGAACTGGGTTTGATCCCGGGAAAGGATATCTCCGTTGCCGGTTTTGATGACCGGGAGCTTTCTACATATTATAAACCGCCACTTACGACCACAGCACTGCCGCTTTTTGAGATTGGCTATACAGCCTGTGAACATGCGATCCGGAAGATAGAAGGCAGTGACTGCGGGGAGGTGCCGGAAGAGCTTCTTGAGATAGCCAGGAGCTGCAGCCTGACAGTGCGTGACTCAGTGAAGGATATTCGGATTCAGTGATGGGGAGTAAGTTTTGTACAAAAAAAGATAGCTGAATTTGTAAGAAATTTATAAAGTTAAACGTTTTATTAATGAGATATTGACGGTGAAATTTAAACGTGGTATAAGAAAGATAACGAAATAAAATAAGACATTACGGAAAAGCAGAGATTGTTTTTCCGTAAATATTTACCCTTTAAGTTAAACGTTTAACTAAAGAAAGTAAGCTATCTGCGAAGTAGAAAAAAGTAATAATAAGAAGAGGGTGCTTATCTGATTTAGTTAAACTGCGAAACAGTTATTTGTTTATGCAGGAGGAAAAAAAATATGGGAAGAGCAGCAAATTCAAGTATTGATCTGAAAAACATCCACATCACAGACAGTTTCTGGAACAAATACGTACATCTGGTAAAGGATGTGATCATTCCATACCAGTGGGACATTTTAAATGACCGTCTGGAGGACGTGGAGACCAGTCACTGTATTGAGAACTTCAAAATTGCAGCAGGAGAAAGCGAAGGCGAATTCCAGGGAGCCGTTTTTCAGGATACGGATGTTGCCAAATGGCTGGAAGCGGTTGGTTTTGCGCTGAGCTGGGAGCGGGATGAGAAGCTGGAAGCACTTGCAGACGAGACAATCGACCTGATCGGACGGGCACAGCAGCCGGACGGATACCTGAACACTTATTTTACGATCAAGGAACCGGGACTTCGCTGGACGAATCTTATGGAAGGTCATGAGCTTTATACAGCCGGGCATATGATCGAGGCTGCAGTGGCATACTACGAAGCAACCGGAAAGAAGAAATTTCTGGATATCGTCTCCAGATTTGCTGATCTGATCTGTGACACCTTCGGAGCAGAGGAGGGCAAGATTCACGGTTATCCGGGGCATCAGGAAATCGAGCTTGCACTTGTGAAGCTTTATCGCGTAACGGGAACACGTAAATATCTGGAGCTTGCGAAATATTTCATTGATGCCCGCGGCGAGGGTGAAAACTATTTTCTGAATGAAGAAAAGAAACCTGCATTTAAGCGGATCTTCCCGGATTTTCATGATTATAACCCGGCGTATTCCCAGTCACATCAGCCTGTAAGAAAGCAGAAAACAGCAGAAGGTCATGCGGTTCGTGCCAATTATATGTATTCTGCAATGGCAGATCTGGCCTGCGAATATGAGGATGACAGACTGAAAGCGGCATGTGAGAACCTGTGGGACAATATGGTGCACAAAAGAATGTATATTACAGGAAGTGTCGGTTCATCCGGAATTCTGGAGCGTTTTACAACGGATTATGATTTGCCCAATGCCAGCAACTATTCAGAAACCTGTGCATCGATCGCACTTGCCATGTTCGGAAAGAGAATGGCAGATATGGAAAAAGATGCTTCTTATATGGATGCAGTGGAGAGGGCTTTGTACAACACGGTTCTTTCTGGAATCGCCATGGATGGAAAAAGCTTTTTCTACGTAAATCCACTGGAGGTATGGCCTGCAAACTGTATTCCGAGGACTTCCATGGAGCATGTGAAGCCTGTAAGACAGAAATGGTTTGGGGTTGCTTGCTGTCCTCCGAACATTACAAGAACCCTGGCATCACTTGGACAATATGTTTATTTCCAGGAAAAAGATCAGATTTATGTAAACTTATATATTGCAAATGAGACAGAGGTTCAGATCGGCGGAAATCCATTTAAGATCACTCTGGAAGGTAATTTCCCATGGGAAAATAATCTGCGGTTCACAGTGGATGGAGAGTGTGAATCAGAGGGTATGATCGCATTTCGTGTGCCATCCTATGCGAAAAATTTTTGTATTTTACATAACGGCCAGAAGGTTGAGATAAAAACGGAAAAAGGTTATGCGAAGATTGCCGGAAAATTTTCTCATGAAATTTTTGAGATCAGCTTTGAGGCACCGGCAGTATTTGTACATGCAAATCCGCAGGTAAGAGCGGACGCAGCAAAAACTGCTGTAGTAAAAGGTCCTCTTGTGTATTGCCTTGAGGAAGCTGACAATGGAGATGACCTTTCTGCACTCCTGATCGATACAGCACAGACACCGGAGGAGATTTATGATGACCAGCTTCTGGGAGGCTGCAGCGTGGTTCATATTTCCGGAAGAAAAATTTCCGGTGAGGGATGGAATGAGCATGTTCTGTATCAGGAAAAGCCGGTCAGCCTTGAAGATGTGAAGCTGACGCTGGTGCCATATTGCTACTGGGGCAACCGCAAGGCAGGAGAGATGCTTGTGTGGATGAAGGAGAGCCTGTAAAAAAATTTTGCTGTTTTTTCATAAGTGATTTTTTCCAGCTTTTTCCGGGATAGAACACCGGAAAAAAGGCCATATTATGAGTACAGAATTTTTTAAAAAAGGAGAAGATCACATGAAAAAATGGAAAGCGATATTTTTCGGAACCCTGTTGACGCTGTCCTTATGTACATTTACAGCCTGCGGTACAGATGTAAACAATGCCGATGAGACGGTGGATGAGAAGGAAAATAATGCAGCAGATAGCAAGAATGATGCTGCGGCTCAGGATGAGATCACAGAGAATGAAGCAGACAACGACGGTGTGATGGATAACGGAGATATTGTGGAGGATTCCGGAACAGACAACAATGAGATGGCCGGAGGAAATGCCACGGTAACACCAGGTGGAAATGCCGCGACAGTGACTCCGGGTACAGGTGATGCCAACGGAAACGGCAATGACGGGACAGTATCCGGTGAGCTGGGAGACAGTGTGAAGGATCTTGGGGATGGTGTCGGAAATGCGGTGGATGATATCGGAAACGCAGTGGGAAATGCTGTAGAAGGACGATAGGATATCTGGCAGAAAAATCCCGGCGTTGCACAAAAATGCCGCGAATGCTATTATCAATGTATGGAAAGAAAACGGAGGATAAATGACTATGAAATTCAGACCATGCATTGATATACATAATGGACAGGTGAAGCAGATTGTAGGCGGAAGCCTGAAGGATCAGGGAGATCAGGCAGCAGAGAATTTTGTTTCTGAGCAGGATGCGGCTTTTTATGCAGAGCTTTACAGGAAATCCGGCTTAAAGGGCGGTCACGTGATCCTACTCAACGGAAAAGATTCTCCTTATTATGAAGCAACGCGTAAGCAGGCGCTTCTTGCACTGGGAAAATACCCTGGCGGACTCCAGATCGGAGGCGGCATCAATCCGGAAAATGCACCGGAATATCTGGAAGCAGGTGCCAGTCACGTGATCGTTACCTCTTATGTTTTTAAGAATGGCGTGATTTCCTGGGACAATCTGGAAAAAATCCGTGACACAGTTGGAAAAGAACATCTTGTGCTGGATTTAAGCTGCCGCAAAAAAGATGGCAGCTATTACATTGTCACAGACAGATGGCAGAACTTTACAGAAGAGATCGTAACTCCTGAGCTTATGAATAAACTTGGAAGCTACTGTGATGAATTTCTTGTTCATGCAGTGGATGTGGAAGGAAAGGCCCATGGTGTGGAAAAAGAGCTCGCCACGATTCTGGGAGGGTACACAGCACATCCGGTTACCTATGCAGGCGGAGTTGGTTCCATGGAGGACATTGAGGTGCTGCGCGAGGCAGGGCAGGGAAGGCTGGATGTGACGGTTGGCAGTGCACTGGATATTTTTGGCGGAAGCATTCCATTTGAGACTCTGGCAGCGATGAAATAGAGGGAATAGTTGCGCATTCATGACAAAAAGATCTTTTTGCAGGAATATAAAGAATGAATTTAGAAAAAATTTGTGAAATTTTTGAAAAGTGATGTTAAAATTCAACTTAATGTGTTATAATAGGCACATAAAACAGCAAAGGGGATGGAAGTCATGAAATTTATTATTAGTGGAAAGAATATAGCAGTAACAGAAGGACTTAAAACAGCTGTTGAGGACAAGCTTGGAAAGCTTGAAAGGTATTTCACTCCTGAAACTGAGATTTCAGTAACCTTAAGTGTTGAGAAGGATCGCCAGAAGATCGAGGTAACAATTCCTGTGAAAGGTAACATTATCCGTTCCGAGCAGGTAAGCAATGATATGTATGTATCCATCGATCTGGTAGAAGAGGTAATTGAACGTCAGCTTCGTAAATACAAGAACAAGATCGTCGACAAACAGCAGGAATCCACGAACTTCCAGAAAGCATACCTTGATAAGGATTATGAAGAGGATGAGGAAGTTAAGATCATCCGTACTAAGAAATTCGGTATCAAACCAATGTATCCGGAAGATGCATGCGTACAGATGGAACTTCTCGGACATAATTTCTTCGTATTTTTCAATGCTGAGACAGAGCAGGTGAATGTAGTTTATAAGCGTAAAGGTAATACTTACGGACTGATCGAGCCTGAGTTCTGATTGTTACATGATGAACGTAAAGTTCACAGATCAAAAAACTGAATATTAAGCGTGTGGCTCCGGAGATTTATATGAAAAACTGTAAATTTCCGGAGCTTTTTAATATGCAGAATAATACCTGCTTTACAGCAATAATTTGATATTTTATAATAAAATCAACAGATAAAGGGAGGAGAAAAACGATGACTCTGGCGCAGCTTAGATACACCATTGCAATTGCAAAAGCCGGATCAATGAATGAGGCGGCAAAAAATCTCTATATTTCGCAGCCCAGTCTTTCTACTGCGATCCGTGAGCTGGAAACGGAGACTGGGGTTGAGATTTTTCGAAGAACGAATCGGGGAATTGCAGTAACACCGGCAGGAGAGGAATTTTTAGGATATGCCCGGCAGGTGGTTGAGCAGTACGAGCTGATGGAGGCAAAATACATTTCCAAAGAGCAGTCCCGCAAGAAATTCAGCGTTTCCATGCAACATTATACATTTGCGGTAAATGCTTTTGTGGAGCTGGTGAAGCAGTTCGGTATGGATGAATATGAATTTGCGGTTCATGAAACGAAGACTCATCAGGTGATTGAGGATGTGAGAAATTTTAAAAGTGAGATCGGAATTCTTTATGTGAATGATTTTAACCGCAAGGTACTTACAAAAATGTTTCACGAATATGGACTGGAGTTTCATGAGCTCCTCAACTGCAGGATCTATGTATACATGTGGAAAGGTCATCCGTTGGCAAAGCAGGAGAAGATCACGCTTGAAGAGCTGAAGGAATACCCATGTCTGTCCTTTGAACAGGGAGAAAATAATTCTTTTTATTTTGCAGAGGAAGTTCTGAGCACGTATGAATACAAACGTCTGATCAAGGCAGATGACAGGGCAACGATGCTGAACCTGATGGTAGGACTGAATGGTTATACATTATGTTCCGGTATTATCTGCGAAGATCTGAACGGGTCAGATTACTGTGCGGTGAAGCTGGATTCGGATGAGATCATGACGATCGGCTATATAGCGAGAAAGGGTGTCAATATCAATGATTTGGGGCAGAAGTATCTCGAGGAAATTTCCAGATATAAGGATAAAGCATTGGAATAATATGGAATAATAAACTCCGCCTGGAAACGCGGTGCATATTACATGAACAGATTGTGTATGTAATATGCCCTGTGGTTCTGGCGGAGTTTTTTGGTCATTGTTGAGTTGTGGGGTCCGGGATTCTTGTGCAGATCACACGCGGATCACAAATCCGTCCTTACGAGGTTTGGCCTGCGGATACTCGCAATCGCGGTAGCCCAGAACACAGTGACCGATACCTACATATTCCTCCGGAACGCCCCATTCTTTTTTGAGCGCCTTGCCTTCTTCGGAGTCAAAAACTTCTCTTGCACGGTGGATCCAGCAGGAATCAATATCAAGAGCGTGTGCTGCATTCATAAGATTTCCCATCACAAGACTTCCGTTCTCCACACATGTGCCCATTTTGCTGTCTGCAAAAACAATGATCACGGTTGGCGCACCATAGAATGGATCAGATGTGGAACCCATGACTGCTGCGTTCATTTTTGAGAGCTTTGCCACAAGGTCAGGATTCTGCGTTACCACCATAAGTGTGCCCTGCTGGCCCATGCCGCTCGGTGCGTACTCACCGGCTTTCAGAATTGTATCCAGTGTTTCCTGTGGAACCAGAGCCTTTTTGTAGGCGCGGATGCTTCTGCGCTCCAGCATGTTTTTGATACTTTCGTTCATAAGATTTACCTCCTTAGATAGTGTGGCTTTTTGGCTTTTGTAAGAAATATTATAGCGCAGATAGGTAGGGTTTGCAAAGAGTCTGGGAGTTATGTATAATTGGAACCAATAGGGACGGGGAAAAGTGGCTTTTTCAAGGTGAACGTTATAAATGAATGGAAATCGGAACTATGGGGACAGTAAAAGTGCCAGAAAACACCGTCCCCAATGGAGGTGCCAGATGGAAAAAATTCGAAAACATTTTTATTTTTCAGGAAGAGTTCAGGGAGTGGGTTTTCGCTATCGCTCTTATTATATTGCACAGGCCATGGGAGTGACCGGCTGGGTGCGGAATCTCTGGGATGAACGTGTGGAAATGGAAATACAGGGAACCAGGGACGAGATCCGGGAGATGGTAGAGCGGCTTTCCCAGCAGAATTTTGTGGAGATCGAGGGAATTGAAGCGAAAGAGATTCCGCTGGAAGAGGAGAGTAGCTTCCGGATTCGTGGATAGTGTGCAGGCGTTCTGTCTGATGAATCTATTCCATTTCCAGTGCCAGATATAACAGAACAGCGTCCCGGAACTTGCGGGGATTCAGACCACATTTTTTATAAATGTGGTTTAATTTATATTGGAGAGTATTTTTATGGAGAAAAAGCTCCTCAGCGGTATCGGAGAGTGACATTTCCCGAGAAAAATATGTGCGAAGCAGATCTTTTTCCTGAGAGGAAAGATCACGTATAGTCTTTCTGGAAAATTCTTCACGGTTTTCTGAAGATACAGAGGAAAGCACGATCTCCAGGGAAAGATCATCAAATACTACAAAATGTTCTGAAATTTCATTATCAGAAAGCCTTGTATGCAGACTCCGCAAGGCGTTTTCCGATGTGCTAAGTGAAAGACTGAGCTGATACAGAGACACAGCTTTTCCGACTGCAATATCCAGTGCACCAACATATTTTATGGCAAAACGGCGTAACTTTTCGGAAATCGCAGAGAAAGAGGCGTTGTCTGCAACTGCGAGAAAATCGCCGGGATAGCGGAAGGTATACAGAGAGGTTCCTATATCTGCAAAAAGGTTCCGGATAGAATATTCGGAAACAGTAATTCCTGCGCCGGATTCCCCTGCATCGGATGTTGATTCTGATGAATCCGGCAGTTTAGAAAAAGATTTCTGGGATTTCAGAGATATCGAGGAGGTGCGGAAAGCCTCTGTGGAGACCGTAGTTCCTGAACTGGAATATGTCCGGATAAGGATCAGTCGTTTTGGCGTATCCGGGTCAATCTGGAATTCTTTTAGGCATTTTTGAAGATATTCCGGATTCTGGGTATCGCCGTGGAGCAGTGTATTGATGACGAACTGTTTTTTATCTGCCTGGTGACGGCTGTACTGACTTAATTCCTGTTCGCGTATCAGAAGACTGGTGATGCGCTGTGCCAGAAAAGCATATTTGCGAACTTTTTCCGGTGCACCGGTGATTCCGATCACAGCCAGAAGCTGATCTTCGTGATAAAGAGGCATATTGATGCCTTGACGGGTTCCGGTAAAGCTGTCAGACTCTGCAACCTCGATAGAGGTTCCGGTAACGGCTGCTTTCCGGCCAATCTCATGAAAAGTACCGATACGGGATGCGTTGGTGCTTGCGATGATGATGCCGGATGGATTGATGAAGTTGATGTCGTAGCTGCAGACATCCTTGATCGTGTTGACGATCTGCTGGGCAAGATTGTTGGAAATGCGGGTTATCATATGGGGACCTCCGGTGGATTTTTTTTGTAAAAAAAATTTAAAATGAGTATTTTTTTGGTTGGTGCTGCTTTGGAAGCAGCGGGAATTTTGCGAGGGGGAAAAACGGGCTTCGCAACTCTGAGAGCTTTCCCCCTCGCAAACTGCCCTACGCTAAGTAGTTCAACTGAAAGGACTAAATTAAAAAAATAATAACATCTATCATCACAAATAACAATTAATAATGAAAAAACATATAAAATATGTTATTCATACCATATACTTTTAGAAGAAATTCCATCATAATAGAATACAGAAAATTTTTTCGTGAAAACAAATTTTATGATTCAGGAGGATAAAAAGATGAAAGTAGTAACCGCAATCGACTCTTTTAAAGGCAGCATGACATCCATGGAAGCCGGTGCAGCCGCAGCAGAGGGCATCCGCCGTGTAGATGCAAATGCCGAAATCAGCATAAGACCACTTGCAGATGGTGGAGAGGGTACCGTAGAAGCTCTTGTGGCAGGAATGAACGGGAAGACAGAGCGTGTGAAGGTTACAGGCCCTCTTGGTGAGCCGGTGATCTGTGAGTATGGTATTATTGAGAGCACGAAAACTGCTGTGATCGAGATGGCAGGAGCAGCAGGAATCACACAGGTTCCGGATGAAAAAAGAAATCCTCTTTATACCACAACCTACGGTGTCGGCGAGGTGATCAAGGATGCGATCGAAAAAGGCTGTCGCAGATTTATCGTAGGAATCGGCGGAAGTGCTACCAACGATGGTGGTGTGGGAATGCTTCAGGCACTTGGATATGCTTTTCTTGATAAAGACGGAAAACAGGTTCTTCCTGGAGCAAGAGGTCTTAAAGACATCACAGAGATCACAGATGCCTATGTGATCCCGGAGCTTGCAGAATGCAAATTCCGCGTTGCCTGCGACGTGACCAATCCTCTTTGCGGAGAACTGGGCTGCAGTGCGATCTACGGACCGCAGAAAGGTGCAACACCGGAAATGATCAAAGATATGGATCAGTGGCTTGGCGCTTATGCAGAGCTTGCCAAAGGACGTTTTCCGAAGGCAGATCCGGAGTATCCGGGAACAGGAGCAGCCGGTGGAATGGGCTTCGCATTCCTTACCTTTACAGATGCGGTTCTGGAATCCGGTATTAATATCGTTCTGGACGAGACGAAGCTTGAGGATTATATTAAAGACGCAGATCTTGTGATCACAGGTGAGGGCCGCATGGACGGTCAGACTGCCATGGGAAAAGCTCCGGTTGGTGTTGCAAAGCTTGCGAAAAAGCACGGCAAAAAAGTCATCGCTTTTGCAGGTGCGGTACAGCGTGACGCAAGAGCCTGCAACGATGCAGGAATCGACGCGTTTTTCCCGATCCTCCGCGGTGTGGTAACACTGGAGGAAGCCATGAAGAATGAGAATGCAAAACAGAACATGGCAGATACTGTGGAGCAGGTTATCCGTTTGATGAAGTAAGCCAGGGTTGATAAATACTGTATGATGCACGATTTACCAGGAAGCGTGTTCAGAAAGTAGACAGTAAACCGACTGAAGATATCAGTTTTATATGCAGAAAAAAGCCAGACACATTTGAGATGATAAGAATCTTATTTAAAGATTCTGCTTACAGTCTCAGTGTCTGGCTTTTTCAGGTTTATAATTTGTGTTCAGACAGAAGTCTCAGTAAATATTTATCCTTCGATCGGCTCGAAGTCAACAGCCCCATGTTTGCACAGCGGGCAGATGATATCTTCCGGAAGCTCGTCGCCCTCATAGATATATCCGCAGACTTTGCATACCCAGCCTTTTTTGCCTTCGGTCTGAGGCTTCGGTTTTACATTTTTCTGATAGTAGGTGTAGGTCATAGTTTCCTGATCACTCATGACGCGGGCCTCTGTAACGCTGCAGATGAACATTCCGTGTGTGCCAAGATCCACATAATTTTCTACTTTCAGAGACATGAATGCGTTGATATATTTATCCAGGAATACCAGTCCATTGTCAGAATGATTCACTTTCTGGCCGGCAAACTTATCTGCGCTTCTTCCGGACTGGAAACCAAATTGCTCAAAAACAGAGAACGGAGCGTCCACGGAGAGACAGTTTACATTCATAATACCGGTCTGCTGGATCACATGATGAGAATAGTTGGCTTTGTTGATATTGACAGCTACGCGGTAAGGATTGTCAGTAAGCTGTGTAACGGTGTTGACGATAAGACCGTTGTCTTTTTTGCCATCGTTTGAGGTTACTACATAGAGACCGTAGCCGATACGGAACAGTGCAGTCATATCATTTTTGTTTGCAAGACTGTCGTTTTTTGCGATATATTCCTGGCAGAGCTCATCAGCCATTACATCCATCTGTTTGCGGTTTTCCTCGTTTACTGCAGACATGATCTTTACAGTAGTGTTCAACCAGTTGATCTTTTTGCATTTGGAAAGCATTTCTTTCATAACCTTGGCGGCCAGTGGTGCCCAGCTTCCATTTTCGATAAGACCTACGGTACGGTTCTGGAAATTATGCTCCACCAGACGGGTAATAAAATCATTCATAAACGGATAGATGCTTGCGTTATAGGTAGTGGTTGCCAGAACCAGCTTGGAGTAGCGAAAAGCATCGCTGAGTGCCTGGGACATGTCATCTCTTGCCAGGTCATAGATCAGCACTCTCGGACATCCTTTGGCACGGAATTTGTCGGCAAGCTGCTGAACCGCTGTTCTTGTGTGTCCGTACACGGAAGTATATGCGATCACGATTCCGTCATCCTCCGGTGTGTAGGAAGACCAGGTATCGTAAAGCCCGATATAATGTCCGAGGTTTTCATTAAGAACCGGTCCGTGAAGCGGGCAGATGGTCTGGATATCCAGAGCTGCAGCAACCTTGAGAAGCTTCTGTACCTGTGCGCCGTATTTGCCGACAATGCCGATAAAATATCTTCTTGCCTCATCATCCCATGGCTCATCCACATCCAGAGCACCGAATTTTCCGAAACCATCTGCGGAAAAAAGTACTTTATCTGTGCTGTCATAAGTAACCATAACCTCCGGCCAGTGTACCATCGGGGCGAATACGAAGGTCAGGTTATGATTTCCCAGAGAAAGGCTGGAGCCATTATCTACGACAATTTTCTGACCTTCCAGATCCAGATCAAAAAAGTTCTGGATCATAGCAAAAGCTTTCTGATTGGAGACAACAGTAGTATCTGGATAAACCTTCATGAAGTTTGCAATATTAGCTGCATGATCCGGTTCCATATGCTGTACGATGAGATAATCAGGTCTTCGGTTTCCGAGAACCTGCTGGATATTATCCAGCCATTCGTGGGTAAAATTGGCATCTACAGTATCCATGACTGCGATCTTTTCGTCTAGGATCACGTAGGAATTGTAGGACATGCCGTTTGGCACTTTATACTGTCCTTCAAAAAGATCGACCTGATGATCATTAACGCCTACATATTTGATAGTATCTGTGATTTTCATGAGCATTTCCTCTTTTCTTTCTATGGTGGATTTATGTGAGCTGTTTTATTTGCTGTTTTTGACTTGATAAAAATATAACAGATTTTACGAAATAAAACTGTTGCAAATACAACAAAAAGTAAAAACATGGAAATTAACTTAATCAGGTAAGTTCCCTGCGGAAGGCGAAGAGTAATGAACTGTAGATCGAACATCTTTACAATTCATATTCGCTGGTATAAAATCATGAACAGAAAATACGCAGAAACAAAAAATTCTGCGTCTGATCAGGAGATGAAAGATGGAACACATCACATTATTTACAGATATTTTGCCCGAAGAACAGGAAAGAATGCGTGTCTGCTTCAAAGTCAGGGAGGCGGTTTTTCAGAATGGGGAGACGATCATGGAATATGCCAGCTCCATGAAGAAGATTGGACTCATACAGGAAGGACGTGCAGTTCTTTACTGCTGTGATGAGGATGGAAACGAGTATGTGATCGATGAACTGAATAAAGACAGTGTATTTGGGGAACCTTTCCTTCTTCCGTCGGATTCCCAGCATTATTATGTATGCGCCACTACAGAGACGAGGGTGCTGTTCATGGATTATGAACATGTGATCAAGCGCTGTGAGAATGCCTGTCACCATCACAGCCAGATGGTCAGCAATTTACTGCAGATGACAGCACTCCGTTCCAGACAGCAGACAGACCGGATCTACATGCTTTCCAGATCCACCACCAGGAAAAAACTGATGGCGTATCTTCATGCGCTGTCTACTGAGAAAAATGAGGAAAAGTTTAAGCTGCCGATGTCGTATACAGCACTGGCACAGTACCTCAGTGTAGATCGCAGCGCCATGATGCGCGAGCTGAAAAATCTGGCAGACGAAGGTGTGATCCGGCGTGACGGGCGGAATATAGAATTGACCGGGATAAAATAAAAGTGAGCCAAAACAGCGAAACTTAATGGTTACAGATGGGATTCCCGAAAAAAGCAGCAGATATAAGAAAGCTTTACAGAGAGGAGTGAATTATCATGAATATCACAGTAAGAAAATATGAGGAAAAAGATCTCCCGGATCTGATCCGGATCTGGAATGAGGTCGTGGAGGATGGCGTGGCTTTTCCGCAGGAGGAGTTTTTGAATACTGAGACGGGAAGAGATTTTTTTGCGGAGCAGACGTATACAGCTGCAGCAGTTGATGAGGAGAGCGGTAAGGTCTATGGCCTTTACATTCTGCATCCGAATAATATCGGAAGATGCGGGCATATCTGCAATGCCAGCTATGCAGTGAGCAGAGATTCCAGGGGACTTCACATCGGAGAAAAACTGGTATCTGACTGTCTGGTTCAGGGAAAGGCGCATGGTTTTGGTGTTTTGCAGTTTAACGCGGTTGTGGCATGTAATGTTCACGCAAGACATCTGTATGAGCGGCTTGGTTTCATGCAGCTGGGGGTGGTCCCGAAGGGATTCCGGATGAAGGATGGTCATTACGAAGATATCTGCCCGTACTATCATGAACTGTAGGAACGAATGCGATAAGGAGAAAAATCAGAAATGAAAAATCTTCAGATCACTGCGTATACGCAGCATTTTATCCGGCAGCAGGTCATGCCCGGAGATCTCTGTATTGATGCCACTATGGGAAATGGTAATGATACTGCACTTTTGAGCAGGCTCGCGGGTGAGAAAGGTAAGGTGCTGGCTTTTGATATACAGGAGTTTGCGCTTGTACATACGGAAGAACGTTTGAAAAGAGAAAAATGTCCTGAGAATTACCGGCTGATACTGGATTCACATGAAAATATGGCATCCTATGCGGAACCGGAAACTGTGTCCTGCATTACCTTTAATCTGGGGTATCTTCCAGGCGGAGATCATCACATTGCAACCAAGGCAGAGAGCAGCAGAAGAGCAGTAGAAAGCGGGCTTACACTTCTGAAAAAAGGCGGTCTTATGACACTGTGTATTTATAGTGGCGGGGATACTGGATTTCAGGAAAGAGATGAAATGCTGGAATTTATTCGGGAACTGGATCCACATCAATATCTGGTGATTCAGTCTGAATATATAAACCGGCCGAACAATCCGCCGATTCCGGTGTTGATCATTAAGCTGTAAATTCTGGATGTGTCATAAATTCGCAACATGCGTTTATGTGTCTGTGAACATTTTCTTTGTGATTCAGATCTGGAGATACTGTTTTTTTGATACATTAAGTTCGTATGATACAGTCCTGAATATGGGATAGTAAACGAGGAAAGATCATGAATAATTACGTATATTATTATCTGCTGGCCGTTAATATCCTGGCCTTTGTGCTCTTCGGTATTGACAAGCAGAAAGCACGACGCAATGCCTGGAGGATCCCGGAGAAAACGCTGATCCTGAGTGCGGTTATCGGCGGCAGCGCAGGAGCAATACTCGGCATGCGCTTTTTTCGCCATAAAACCCGAAAACCGAAATTCGCAGTGGGTGTACCTGTGATATTGCTGGTACAGATTGCTGCGGTGTGGCTGGTAAGTTATAAATTATAAAAAACAGCTGCCCAGGGCAGTGGAGCTTAATACTCCACGCCTGCGGCAGCTGTCATTTTTTCCATAAAGAAATGATTGAAGATAGCAACAACACGCCCGACGGCAAGAACTGCGATAACAGTTCCTATGCCAATTCCCACCAGTCTGTGGGCAAAGATCAGGCCAATTGAAGCTGTAAGACAGATATTGCAGAGATCAAAGCAGTTTTTGGTAAGACCGACAGGTTTTCCAACACAGTCAGCGATAGCCTGCACGATTCCGTCTCCTGGATTGGGGACGATACGCATATCCAGTGACATGGCAGCACCGATTCCAGTGAGGATGATTCCGGCGGCAAGAAAGAGAAACTGGGCTGCGATATGTCCGGAAGGATCCGGGAGCAGCGCAGAAAACAGATTCATAAAACGCGTAAATACAAGACTCAGGGGCAGCTGCAGAAGATCCATGATGATCACCAGCTTCAGATCCCGGTGTGCGGCAGGTGCAACTGCAGCGTTGGCTGTCCGGGAATATCTGCGGTTTCGAATAATATGAAGAATAATCTCTGCCACAACAAAAACAGCATATAAAAGGAAAGTAACATTTCCGAAATTTGTTTTACTTATGATAGAAATACTGTAGGCCACCGAGATGATCGCGGAAACACCAAGCCCTGATTTGGTATTAAGCATAATTCCCATTGCCAGGATCAGAAGACTGGCGATATAAAAAAATGCCCGTAAAAAAGTTTGTTTTTTCATTTTCTGTTATTCACTTCCTGTAAAAAATCTATAATTTATCATAGCACAAAGTTTCCAATATATACAATACGCTGGACAGTAAATGCGAAACATCTATCAATCCGGCAAAGATATTTATAATTCCCGGAAATGATTTCCGGGAAAATATTCTACCTTGACAAATGGTTTTATAATGATATAATTTGATAATCAAAATATTTTAAGGTAAATATAATTCAGAGGACAGCAGTACAGATTACATCAGAGCTGTCCGGTACAGATATATGGAGAAAAATATGACAGGTAAAATATGTGGAACAGGCTCCTGGGCACCGGATAAAGTGTGGGATAACAATGATCTGGCGCAAATGGTAGAAACCAGTGATGAATGGATCCGGGAAAGAACCGGTGTGGTGAAAAGACACATTGCAGAAGAAAAAGAGGATACGGTAACGATGGCTGCAGAAGCAGCGCGGAGAGCGCTGGAGGATGCAGAAATAAAGGCAGAAGAGATCGACCTTATCATTGTTGCGACGATATCGCCGACAGAGATCATGCCATGCGTAGCATGTGGAGTACAGGAACGCCTTGGTGCAGACAATGCAACCTGTTTTGATCTGAACGGAGCCTGCACAGGTTCACTTCTGGCTCTGAATACAGCCCAGGTTTATCTTGCCCAGAGCATATATCAGACGGCACTTGTGATTGGTGCAGAGAAGCTGTCCGGTTTAACGGACTGGACAGACAGAGGCACCTGCATTCTTTTCGGGGATGGAGCCGGAGCAGTTGTACTGAAAGCTGCAGAAAACGGAAGATATGCCCAGATTACACATTCCATTGGAAAAAGAGGTAGCGCGCTTACTTTGAAAAGCAGAAATCAGGTCTGTTATGAAACGGATCCGAAAGCGAAGGAAACCTACATACAGATGAATGGAAAAGAGGTTTTTACATTTGCCGTATCAAAGGTGCCGGAAGCAATAAAAACACTTCTTAAAAGAGAAGAGATTTCCTGTGAAGACATTCGTTATTACCTGCTTCATCAGGCGAATGAAAGAATTATCCGTTCTGCGGCAAGACGGATCGGGGATGACATTTCCAAGTTTCCCATGAATATGGCAGAATACGGAAACACCTCTTCGGCCAGTCTTCTGATCCTTCTGGATGAGGTGAAAAAAAGCGGAAAGCTGAATCGAGGTGACAAGCTGATTCTGGCAGGATTCGGCGGTGGACTGACATATGGAGCAAGTCTGATCGAGTATTAAATGAATATTGCAAGGAGAATCATAAATAACCGATTTATTATAGAAAAGTCCTCTTTAATGGACTGATAAAATTTTTCCGGAGGTAAAACAATGAAAACAAGAGTTACAGAATTACTTGGAATCGAATATCCGATCATCCAGGGCGGTATGGCCTGGGTGGCAGACCATCATATTGCAGCAGCTGTATCAGAAGCTGGCGGACTTGGACTGATCGCAGCAGCCAATGCACCGGCCCAGTGGGTACGTGAGCAGATCCGTGAGGCGAAAAAGCTCACGGATAAGCCTTTTGGTGTAAATATCATGCTGATGAGTCCAAGTGCAGATGAGGTTGCGAAGATCGTGATCGAAGAAGGAATCAAGGTTGTAACAACAGGTGCCGGAAGCCCGGAAAAATACATGGAAGCATGGAAGGCAGCCGGAGTAAAAGTCATTCCTGTGGTTGCATCTGTAGCACTTGCAAGAAGAATGGAACGTTGCGGTGCAGATGCAGTTGTGGCAGAAGGAACTGAATCCGGCGGACATATCGGAGAGACAACAACCATGGCACTGGTACCGCAGGTGGTGGATGTTGTGAAAATTCCGGTGATCGCAGCCGGAGGAATCGCAGACGGACGTGGAATTGCAGCAGCTTTTATGCTGGGTGCAGAGGCTGTGCAGATGGGAACCCGTTTCGTTGCAACAAAAGAGTGCAATGTTCATGAAAATTACAAGCAGTTTGTACTGAAAGCAAAAGATATTGATACCAGAGTGACCGGCCGTACAACCGGACATCCGGTGCGTACCTTGAGAAACCCGATGACAAAAGAATATCTGGAAAAGGAAGCAGCAGGGGCTTCCTTCGAGGAGCTTGAACTTCTTACTCTTGGTGGCCTTCGAAAAGCAGTTGTTGAGGGCGATGTGAAAACAGGAAGTGTGATGTCCGGACAGATCGCAGGAATGGTGAAGGATGTACCGACCTGCAAAGAATTAATGGAAAGACTGGTCCGTGAGACAAAGGAAACAGTTCGAAGAAATCAGTTTCTTGAAAAAGAATAAACAGTTACGAAGGGAATATCAAATGGGAAAAACAGCATTCATCTTTCCTGGACAGGGTGCACAGAAAGCCGGAATGGGAAAAGATTTTTATGAAAAATATGATACTGCAAAAAAGGTTTTTGATTCTGCCAGCGAGTGGCTTGAACTGGACATGAAAGCCCTCTGCTTTGAGGAAAACGACAAACTGGATCTCACGGAATATACACAGGCAGCTCTTGTTACGACCTGTCTTGCAATGGAAAAGGTTGTGGAGGAAATGGGACTTCATCTGGATGTAACTGCAGGATTAAGCCTTGGAGAATACTGTGCTATTGAAGCAGCGGGCGGCATGGAGCTTAAGGATGCCATTACCACAGTGCGAAAAAGAGGAATCCTGATGGAGCAGGCTGTTCCGGCAGGGAAGGGCAGCATGGCAGCGGTAATGGGAATGGAAACAGAGAAGATCGAGGAAGTGATCCGGGATATTCCGGACGTGAGCATTGCCAACTATAATTGTCCGGGACAGATCGTGATCACAGGACTTGCAGAAGCAGTAAAGGAAGCCTCCGAAAAACTGAAAGAAGCCGGAGGAAGAAGAGTGATTCCGTTAAATGTCAGCGGTCCTTTTCATTCCGCAATGCTGAAGGATGCAGGAAAGGAACTTGCAAAGGTTCTGGAAAAGGTTACACTTTCTGAACTTCAGATTCCATATGTGACGAATGTAACCGCAGAGTATGTAGAGAGTACAGACGAAACAAAGGCACTTCTGGAAAAACAGATCTCATCTTCCGTGCGCTGGCAGCAGAGTGTAGAGAAGATGATCGCCCAGGGAGTTGATACCTTTGTGGAAATCGGTCCGGGAAGAACGCTGGCAGGCTTTATGAGAAAGATCAACAGAAATGTAAAGGTATATAACATCCAGACAACAGAAGATGCAGAAAAAGTCTGCCAGGAACTGGTATAAAAGAGAAAGGAATCCATATGTCAGATAAAAAAATCGCAGTAGTAACAGGCGGTGCCCGCGGAATCGGAAAAGCTATCGCCCTGGAGCTTGCAAAAGCAGGAAATCTTGTAGTGATCAATTATAACGGATCTGCAGAAAAAGCAGAGGAAACAAAAAAAGAGATCGAGGTGGCCGGTGGCGAGGCAGCGGTCATGCAGTGCAATGTGGCCGATTTTGGCGCATGCGAGGATTTTTTCAAAACCATTGCAGAACGTTATGGACGGGTTGATATTCTGGTAAACAATGCCGGTATCACAAAAGACGGACTTCTTATGAAGATGAGCGAAGAGGATTTTTCCAGAGTAATTGAGGTCAATCTGAAAGGCGCGTTCAACTGCATCCGTCACGTGTCCAGAATGATGCTGAGACAGAGAAGCGGCAGGATCATCAGTCTTTCCTCTGTTGTCGGTTTAAGAGGAAATGCAGGGCAGGCCAACTATGCAGCGTCCAAGGCAGGAATCATCGGACTTACAAAATCTGCGGCAAAGGAGCTGGCCTCCAGAGGAATCACAGTAAATGCCATTGCACCAGGCTTCATTCAGACCGATATGACAGATGTACTTTCTGATAAAGTAAAGGAAAATATCGCAGCCTCTATTCCTATGGGAAGTATGGGAACTGCAGAGGATGTGGCAAAGGCAGCTGCATTTCTGGCATCGGACGGCGCACGCTATATCACAGGACAGGTACTCCGCGTAGACGGCGGAATGGCAATGTAGAAAAGACTCCCGGGAGTCAGGAGGAAGATCGATGAAGAGACGAGTAGTAGTAACAGGACTTGGTGCAGTGACACCTATTGGTAATGATGTGGAGAGCTTCTGGAACGGAGTAAAGGAAGGCAAGGTGGGAATCGGACCGATCACCCGTTTTGATACAACTGGCTATAAGGCAACACTGGCAGCAGAGCTTAAGGATTTTGTGGCAAAGGATCGTATGGATCCTAGAACAGCAAGAAGAATGGAGCCGTTTTCTCAGTATGCAGTGGCGGCTGCACTTGAGGCAGTGGAAAATGCAGGACTGAACATGGAGACAGAGGATCCGTATATGGTAGGCGTGATCATTGGCTCCGGTGTGGGAAGCCTTCAGGCTACAGAGCTGAATGAGAAAAAGCTTGTGGAAAAAGGACCGGCAAGAGTAGATCCGCTTCTTGTGCCGAAGATGATCACAAATATGGCAGCCGGAAATGTCTCCATTGCAATCGGTGCAAAAGGAAAATGCACCAACGTGGTAACTGCCTGTGCCACAGGAACACACTGTATCGGAGATGCGTTCCGTGCCATTCAGTACGGAGACGCGGATGTGATGCTGGCCGGTGGTACAGAAGGTGCCATCTGCCCTATCGGAATCGCAGGCTTTTCCAGCCTGACAGCCTTAAGCACCAGTGAGGACCCGCTTCGCGCCTCCATTCCGTTTGATAAGGACAGGGGCGGCTTTGTCATGGGCGAGGGAGCAGGCGTTGTTGTTCTGGAGGAGCTGGAGCATGCGAAAAAGAGAAATGCCAATATCCTTGCAGAAGTTGTGGGATATGGTGCGACTGCAGATGCTTTTCATATCACTTCTCCGGCAGAGGACGGAAGCGGCGCTGCACGTGCCATGGAAAATGCCATGAAAGAGGCTGGTGTGGCACCGGAGGAAATTGACTATATCAATGCACACGGAACCGGAACACATCACAATGATCTTTTTGAGACAAGAGCCATTAAGCTTGCATTTCAGGATGCTGCAAAAAATGTGAAGATCAACTCCACAAAATCAATGGTAGGACATCTTCTGGGAGCAGCAGGAGCTGTGGAATTTATCGTATGTGTGAAATCCATTCTGGACGGCTTTATCCATCAGACAGTGGGAACCAGGGAAACAGAGGAAGAACTGGATCTTAACTACATGATCGGTGCACCTGCAAGCCAGGAGATACGTTATGCGATGAGCAATTCCCTTGGCTTTGGCGGCCATAACGGAACATTGCTTGTGAAGAAGTATGAGGAGGACTGAACATGGAATTTAACCAGATCCTTGAGCTGATCGATCACGTGTCAGCATCAGAGCTTACTGCTTTTACATATGAGACTGCAGATCTGACCTTAAGTATGGAGCATGGAAAACCACAGATTATCCAGGGTGTTATGGGGGAAACTGTGGAAAACATTCCGGTAGCAGGAAATGCAGGTGGAAAAGTCCACAGCGCAGCAACAGTGCCAACTGTAGCAGAATCTCGGAGCGGACAAGTAGCATCTGTACAGTCAGTTCAAACAGAAGAACCTGCTTCGGCAGCTATATCAGAGAAAGAGGACCAGTCCGGCAACTTTGTAACTTCTCCGTTAGTGGGAACTTTTTACGCGGCACCATCCCAGGATCTTCCGCCATATGTACAGGTAGGCGATAAAGTAAAAAAAGGTCAGGTTCTTGCTATTGTGGAAGCCATGAAGCTGATGAATGAGATCGAAAGTGATTTCGATGGAGAGATTGCGGAGATTTATGTGGAGAACGGAAAACCGGTAGAATACGGACAGAAGCTTTTTCGCATTAAATAAGGCTTATAAAAAATAATAACAGATACAGCTTCGGATAAAAAGCATAACGGTCTTCAGACAGGCTGTTTTACCCGGAGCTTTTCAGGAGGATATGAAATGAGACATCTTGATGTGAAACAGATCGAGGAGATCATCCCACACAGACATCCGTTTCTGCTTGTGGATTATATCGAAGATTATGAACCGGGAGAATTTGCTGTGGGATACAAATGTGTGACTTTCCGGGAGGACTTTTTCAGAGGACATTTTCCACAGGAGCCGGTAATGCCGGGAGTTCTTATGGTGGAAGCACTGGCACAGGTTGGTGCGGTTGCGATCCTTTCCCTGGAGGATATGAAGGGAAAAACAGCGTATTTCGGCGGTATCAATAAATGTAAATTCCGCAGAAAAGTAATTCCGGGAGACAAGCTTCGCCTGGAAACAAAGATCATCCGCAGAAAGGGACCTGTAGGAATTGGTTCCGCAGTAGCATCTGTGGACGGAGAGGTTGCGGTAGAAGCAGAGCTTACATTTATGATCGGGTAAGGTGATTGTATGATTCGAAAGTTACTGATCGCCAACAGAGGCGAGATCGCGGTGCGTATTATCCGTGCCTGCAGGGAAATGGGAATTGCAACGGTGGCTGTTTATTCAGAGGCAGATGAGGAAAGCCTTCACACGCAGCTGGCAGATGAAGCGGTCTGCATCGGACCGGGACCTTCCGCGCAGAGTTATCTGAACATGGAACAGATTATCAGTGCGACAATGGTTTCCGGGGCAGATGCCATTCATCCTGGTTTTGGGTTTCTCTCTGAGAACGCCAGGTTTGCAGAGTTCTGCGAAAAGTGCGGCATCACATTTGTGGGACCGCCATCGAAGGTTATCCGTATGCTGGGAAACAAGCAGATTGCAAGAAGCACCATGATCGCGGCAGGTGTGCCAGTAATCCCCGGAACCGATGGCTCAATCGATGATATTGAGACAGGGCTTAAAGAAGCAGAACGGATCGGATATCCGGTAATCATCAAGGCGGCTCTTGGAGGCGGCGGAAAAGGCATGCGTGTGGCAAACACACCGGAGGAATTTCCGGAAGCTTATGCAACCGCCAGAAAAGAAGCTGAGATTGCTTTTGGTGATGGTACTATGTATATCGAACATTTTGTGGTAAATCCAAGACATATTGAGTTTCAGATCCTTGCAGATAATCAGGGAAATGTGATCCATCTGGGAGAACGTGACTGTTCGATCCAGAGAAATCATCAGAAGATGATCGAGGAATCACCAAGTGCAGCTGTTTCTCCGGAACTCAGAGAAAAGATGGGTCGTGCAGCGGTAACAGCGGCAAAAGCAGCAGGCTATGTCAATGCCGGAACCATCGAGTTTCTTCTTGAGCCGGACGGAAAATTCTGGTTCATGGAGATGAACACCAGAATCCAGGTGGAGCATCCGGTAACAGAGTGGGTCACAGGAATCGACCTTGTGAAAGAGCAGATAAAGATTGCATCCGGTGAGCCACTTACGATCACCCAAAAGGATGTCCACATTATGGGACATGCGATCGAGTGCAGGATCAATGCAGAAAATCCCAAAAAGAATTTCCGGCCGTCACCGGGAATCATCAAAGGAGCACATTTTCCGGGAGGAAACGGGATCCGTGTTGATACCTGTGTGTACAACGGCTGCAAGATCCCACCGTATTACGATTCCATGCTTGCCAAGCTGATCGTTCATGCAGACAACCGGAAGGAAGCCATTGCACGTATGCAGAGTGCGCTTGGTGAGGTGATCATTGACGGAATCGACACCAATATCGACTATCAGTATGAGATTCTGAAAAATGAGGATTACCAGTCAGGAAATTTTGATACCGGCTTTCTCGCAAGCCATACCATTGCAGGAGTGAAGATCAATGAGAATTAAGCACATGTTCAAAAAGACTATCATGGATATCCGGGGAGAGGAACAGGAAAACACACCCGAGGTTCCGGATGGACTGATGCGTAAATGTAATGCCTGCAAGGCAGCAGTTTTTGTAGATGAGGTAAAACGGAATCATTATATCTGCCCGCATTGCGGAAATTATTTTCACATGCCGGCCTATAAGCGGATCAAAATGCTTGTGGACAAAAACAGCTTTGAAGAGTGGGATGCCCATATGGAAGAGAAGAATCCGCTTTCGTATAAGGGCTATGGAGAAAAGCTTCGTGCACTGCGCGAAAAAACAGGACTTGACGAGGCTGTAGTCACAGGAAAGGGCTTCATCATGGGAATGCCTGTGGCGTTAGGTGTATGCGACTGCCGTTTTCTGATGTCCAGTATGGGTGAGGTCGTAGGGGAAAAGATCACCCGCGTTTTTGAACGTGCAACGAAAGAACAGCTTCCGGTGATCCTCTACATCTGTTCCGGGGGTGCCAGAATGCAGGAAGGCCTGGTATCTTTAATGCAGATGGCAAAAACAAGCATGGCGCTCAGAAAACACAGTGATGCAGGACTTCTCTATGTACCGGTTCTGACAGATCCTACGACCGGTGGTGTGACAGCAAGCTTTGCCATGCTGGGAGATATTATTCTGGCGGAGCCAAAAGCACTGATCGGTTTTGCAGGCCCCAGAGTCATCGAGCAGACCATAGGCCAGAAGCTGCCGAAAGGATTCCAGAGAGCAGAGTTTCTTCTGGAGCATGGATTTGTTGACAGGATCGTGGAGCGGGAAGATCAGAGGCTTGTTCTGGCAGATATTCTGAAACTGCATCAGCCGGAAGAAAGCAAAGACCATAAAAACGGACAGTCCAATAAACTGGACAGTAACGATGGAGATGCCGGAATCCGAAAGACAGATATCTGGCCGGAATTTACACCATCCGATGAATTTACGCCCTGGGAGCATGTGCAGACGGCCAGAGCCAAAACACGTCCCACGGGGAAAAATTATATCGAAGAAATTTTTGATGATTTTATGGAATTTCACGGCGACCGTCACTGTGGTGATGACCCGGCTGTGATCGGCGGTGTGGCATTTTTCCATGGAAAACCGGTAACAGTTCTGGCACAGGAAAAAGGCGAAGGCACAAAGGAAAACATTGCCCGGAATTTCGGTATGGTATCTCCGGAGGGCTACTGGAAATCCCTGCGTCTGATGCAGCAGGCAGAGAAGTTTCACCGTCCGGTGATCTGTCTTGTGGATACGCCGGGTGCTTTCTGCGGCCTGGAGGCAGAAGAACGGGGACAGGGCGAAGCAATCGCAAAAAATCTCTACACACTGTCCGGCCTTAAGGTTCCGGTATTGTCCATTGTGATCGGAGAAGGCGGAAGCGGCGGAGCCCTTGCGTTTGCAGTGTCAGATGAAGTATGGATGCTGGAACATTCCGTCTATTCTATTTTGTCTCCTGAGGGTTTTGCGTCGATTCTCTGGAAAGACAGTAAAAAAGCAAAAGAGGCTGCAGCTGTGATGAAGCTGACAGCAGGTGATCTTCTGGAAATGGGGATGATCGAGCATGTGATTCCCGAAACAGAGCCGGTAAGCCGTGAGAATATGGCAGAGGTTTCGGAATATCTGGAAAAGGGAATTGCAGATTTTCTCGGGAAATACAGTGGAAAAGCATGCGAAGAGCTTCTGGAACACCGTTATGAACGCTTCCGCAGAATGTAAAAAACGAAACATTTCGTGTACGGTTATGGATAATATTTCGCACCTGATAAGCAAAAATCCAGTGGAAAAAATATAGTATTTATGTTACGATGACTTCATACAGAGAATCGGAGAAGAATAATAGTCTCCGGAGAAACAGGAGCGGGGTAGGAGTGGACAATCGGGAAGTTATAAATGACGTGCTGGTGCATCTGTTCAATGAGATCCTCCGGCTGGAGGAAGAAGCCATCATCACAGATAAATATAAAGATATTTCCAACAATGATATGCACATTATCGAGGCAGTGGGACTTGGCGGGGGAAATATGTCCTCTATCGCAGCCAAGCTGAACATTACAGTGGGATCTCTTACGACTTCCATGAACAGTCTTGTGAAGAAAGGCTATGTGAAGAGAGAACGAAGCGAAAAGGATCGCCGTGTTGTCTTTATCCAGCTTACCAATAAGGGACGTATGGCATATCATCACCATGCGGAATTCCACAGACAGATGACAGATGCAGTGCTTGCAGAGCTGAACGAAGATGAGGCAGATGTACTTGTGAAGGCACTGGACGGACTGCGTAGATTTTTCAGACAGTATCACGACCAATGAAAAATAAAAGCATCAGGATCGATCGAACCTCAATAGTAAGGCAGCGACCGATCCCGGTGCTTTTTGTGTTTCAGAGAAATGTTTTATTCATCCCATCCATCCTGGAAACGGATATTGACGGAAATATTGCGGACAACATCGCCTTCTTTCAGATCCAGATCGCTTTCCTCGGAAACAGGAGGAAGCTTGCCCTCGAACTCCATAAGCTCTGTGTAGATCCAGTCATAGGCAGCTGCATTGGCATTCTCAATGGCATCATCCAGAGTATCACCTTTTGCTTCGCAGCAGGCAAGATCCGGGAAAAAAGCGTTGTATTTTTTGTCCTCGGTGGGACGGAAAACTGCGGGATATATAAATTTCATAGGTTCAGGTTCCTTTCTTTTCTGGAATGGGATAAGTTTCGGACATTATCAATAACAGGATTCTGCCCGGATGAAATTAAGTATATACCAATTTCAGGATGAGGGCAAGACTGCAGGATTCGATATAAGAAGAAATGATAGACATATAAGAGTTATTGTCCTTGTGGGAAAGACAGTCAGATGATATAGTATATTAACAGAGTACAAAAAAGATTGCTGTAAACGGAGTAAACAGTGATCATAACGGCGGTTCGGCGGAACCGGACGGGAGGCGCGGATATGATTTATACAGCTTTGACGAAAAAAGCTATGAAGGTGGCATATGAGGCACATCATGGACAGACAGATCGAAGCGGGGTTCCTTATATTTTTCATCCTTTTTATGTGGCTGAGCAGATGGACGATGAGCTCAGCACCTGTACGGCACTTCTCCATGATGTTGTAGAAGATACGGAAATTTCTTTTGAGGATTTGGCGAGAGAATTTCCGGAAGAGGTTGTGGAGGCTCTGCATTTTCTCACGAGAGATAAGAGCATGAATTATTTTGACTATATCCGGAATCTCCGGAAGAATTTAATTGCAAAAAAAGTGAAGCAGGCTGATCTGCTCCACAATTCTGATGTAACACGTCTCGCTGACTGTGAAAATATATCTGACCGACAGATTTCCCGTTTACAGGGAAGATACAGACGGGCACTTGAGATTCTTTCTGAGTCCACGTGATTTCAGACATCATTGTGGACATTTTTAGCGGAAGCAGTATGGGTATCTTCCACACATCTCCATGTAGCTTCTAAATGCTTCTTTCAGAAATTCTTTGATTTTTCTCATTTTGTTTTCCTCCTCTTTTCTTTAACTTACAAATGCATTATAATAAACCCTTGGTAACATTACGTGCCAAAAATACAGAAAAAGTAGCCAAATCTTGCAGGAGATAAAAAAGACATGCTTCCAATATACGAAGAAAAAAAGAAGGATCTGCATATTCATCTTAAGACATCTGCACATGCTTCGCCCCATCTTCACAACTCTACGGAATTTATTTATATTACCGAGGGGAGTCTGGAGCTGGGAATGGGACAGGAGCTTTTTCACATGGAAGAGGGAGATTTCGCAGTGATCTTTCCGGATGTGATCCATCACTATCAGGTTTTTTCCCAGGGAAACAACAAGGCCTGCTATCTTTGGGCGAAGCCTGCACTGAATGGACAGTTTACGGAGATCATACAGAACAGCTGCCCGGAAGACCCGGTGATAAAGAAAGAAGATGTACATCCGGATATTGTCAATGCAGTCAGCTGCCTGCTGGCAAACCGGAAGGCGAAGGACGATGATTTTGCCGTGGAGCAGGCTTATGTGCAGATACTGCTGGCCAGAAGCATTCCGCATTTTCAGCTTACAGAGAAGAGCCGTGTGGAAAGCAATGATATTATTTATCAGACAGTGTCCTATATAGCTAGGCATTTCAAAGAGTCAGTTTCGCTGGAAAGCATGGCCCGGGATCTGGGAATCAGCAAGTTTGCATTGTCCAGAGTTTTTTCCGGAACCTTTCACCGGAACTTCAATCAGTTTCTGAATGAGCAGAGACTGAATTATGTGGTCGTTCATCTGGAATGTACAGAGGACAGCATTACGGATATCTGCATGGATGCCGGATTTGAAAGCCAGAGGACTTTCAACAGGGTATTTCGCGAGCGGTACCGGATGACGCCAAGAGAATACCGGAATTCATATAAAGAAAAATACTTACGAGAGGAATTAACATGATCACAGTAGAGCTGGAACATTTCAGCCTTGACAAAATATGCGATTCCGGACAGTGTTTCCGGATGCAGAAGCTTGGAAACGGACATTTTTCCATGGTAGCAGGAGATCAGTATCTGGAAATGCACCAGGAAAAAGGAGTTGTGGATTTTTACTGTTCGCAGGAAGAGTTTGTCTGTTACTGGGTGCGGTATTTTGACCTGGATACAGATTATGAGGAGTATATGAAGGTCGCCAATCCGCGGGATAAATATTTAAATGCAGCCATAAAAGCAGGCGACGGGATACGGATCCTGAGGCAGGATCTGTGGGAGATGATCGTCACATTTCTGATATCACAGCAGAATAATATCAAGCGGATCCGGAAATGTATCGAGACGATTTGCCGCACATATGGGGAGAAAAAAATCTCTTCAGGAGGCGTGGAATATTATGCTTTTCCGACTGTAACTGCGCTAAGCGGAGCCACAGAGGAGGAACTGCGGGGGTGTGGTATGGGCTATCGTGCGAAATATATTGCAGTGACAGCGCGGATGATCGAATCCGGAGAGGTTTCTCTGGAAAAAATTTATGATATGCGTTATCACCGGGCAAAAAAAGAGCTGTTAAAGCTGTGTGGTGTGGGAGAAAAAGTGGCAGAGTGTATCTGTCTTTTTGCACTGCACCATATGGACGCTTTTCCGGTGGATACCCATATTCATCAGGTAATGGCAGCGCATTATAAGAGGGGATTTCCCAACCGGAGATACAAGGGGATGCGTGGGATCATGCAGCAGTATATTTTTTACTATGACTTGTACTCATAAGCGGCGGATGCTATCATAGGTGAAGACATAACAAAACTTCGCGGAGGTGAGAAAAAAATCAGAAAGCATTTACTGAGACTGAGAAGACCACACATAAAAAAGAAAGAAAACAGCTATTATATCCTGGGATATAAGGGAACGGAAGTGATCATCCGTACAGATCATGAGATCCTGAAGCGGCTGCATTATGAACGAACCTGTGTGAAACACATCCGGATCATGGCGAAATATAATACAGAAACAAAATATATATACACAAGAAAAGGAAACAGACGAAGCCGTCAGATCATCATTCCGGGAATACCGGAAAAAAATGAAAATACCATGCCGCGTGCTGTAAAAACGGTTCTGCAGGCACTTTCCTACGGAGGGATCGAACTGGAAGCCTCCAGAAAGCTGGCAGATATCAAGAAGATGGATCCAATGAGGATCTTTTACAAAACCCTGGATGCGGAAGTTTATAATGGAGATTATAAGGTTCCGATCCGGCTGTTCTTTCCAACAGAGGAGGCCATGGAAAACGGGGCCGCCTCCGGCAAAAAGCCTTCGGTCATTCTGTTTTTTCACGGGGGTGGCTGGGTCACAGAGAGCGTGGAGAATTACGAACGTGTCTGTGCCAGAATGGCACAGTCCACAGGACAGATCGTGGCGTCTGTGGAATACAGGCTGGCACCGGAGCATCGTTTTCCGGTGGGATTAATGGACTGCTATGCTGCGGCGAAGGTTTTTTATACGAACCGTTTTCTGCTGAATACAGATCCGGACCGCATCACCATCATGGGTGACAGCGCAGGTGGCAATCTGGCATCAGCGGTGTGCATGATGGCCAGGGACAGGGGAGAGTTTTTTCCAAAGAAGCAGATCCTGATCTATCCGGCACTGAATAACTGTTATACAGAGGCGTCCCCTTTTGAATCTGTGAAGACGAACGGAACAGGCTATCTTCTCACTGCGGAGAAGATGGAGGATTATCTGAAGCTTTACGAGAGAACTCCGGAGGACCGGCAGAATCCGTATTTTGCACCGATCCTTGCGGGAGATTTCCGGAATATGCCGGATACACTGATCCTCACGGCGGAATTCGACCCGCTGCGTGATGAGGGGGAAGCATTTGGCAGGAAACTTGCGGAAGCAGGCAATTACGTGGAGACGCACCGTATCGCAGGTGCTTTTCACGGATATTTTGCACTGGGGATCAAGTTCCTTCATGTGCAGGAAAGCTTCGAATATGTGAATCGTTTTCTTGAGAGAGAGGAAGCAGGAAGAAGGTAATTAGTATCATGAAGAACGAATATGCACAGTGGAGAAAACTGGATAATGCAGCACTGGCTTTCCCTGCGGCAACAGGAAAAAATGACACCAGGGTATTTCGTTTTTACTGTGAACTGAAAGAAGAGATAAAAGAAGAAACATTGCAGGCAGCACTGGATCAGACCCTGGAAAAATATCCGCTGTTCCGTGCAGTCCTTAGAAAGGGACTGTTCTGGTTTTATCTGGAGCGGCGGGATATTCCGGCCATTGCGGAAAAGGAGAAGGGAGCACCATGCAGCGGACTTTATATTCCGGATAAAAAAACGCTTCTTTTACGGGTGAGTTATTATAAGAACCGGATCAATTTCGAGGTATTTCATGCGCTTACGGATGGAACCGGTGCTATGCATTTTCTGATGGAGCTTGTGAAAAATTACATCAGGAAGGCTCATCCGGAGGCCGATCTGCCGGAGCTTTTTTCTGAAGAGAATGTTACAGGCAGAGATATGGAGGAGGACAGTTTTTCCCAGTATTATTCCTCTGATGCGCCACGGAAACGTGAATCCAAGAAGCCAGCCTTTCAGCTGAAAGGCGAGAAGCTCCGCCAGGAGGATATGAGCATCACGGAAGTCTGTATTCCGGTGAAGGAGATCCATTCCAGGGCAAAAGCCGCCGGGGTATCGATCACGGTTTTTCTGACCGCTGTCATGCTGTGGGCGATTCATGAGGAGGTGCCGAAAAATCAGGTGAAAAAACCGATCGGCCTGATGATTCCGGTAAATTTAAGAAACTATTTTCCTTCACAGTCCATGGCGAATTTTTTCGGCTGGATCGAGATCAGCTGCTATTTTTATCCAGATACCACGTTTGAGGATATCCTGAAATCAGTAAAAGAACAGTTCGAAAAAGAACTGAGCAGGGATGTGATCGCCGCGAAGCTGAACGATCTGGTAAGCCTGGAAAAAAATCCTGTGCTGCGTCTGGTGCCGTTGGAGATCAAGACACCGTTTCTTCTGGCAGGAACCACGCTTGGGGGAAGATCCATTACTGCGATTTATTCCAATGTAGGTATTATCCGGATGCCGGAGGAATACCTGGAATATATTCAGCGATTCGGACTTTTTGCAAGTACGGACAGTCTGCAGTTATGCTCCTGTTCTTTCGGGGATGAAATGGTATTAAGCTTTACATCGAAGATCCCCAATGGAAATATTGAGCGGAATTTTGTGGAAAAACTGAAAAAAGAGCAGGTGTCCTGTGAGATCCGTGAGAATGATTTTCCGGGACAGAAAGAGGAGCGGAAGCAGCCGGTGAAGGTTTTTGAGAGCTTTACGTTTCTGTGCATTCTGCTTGCGGTTGTCTGCAATCTGGTGGATTTTATGACAGATAAATGTATCGAATGGGCCTGGTTTGTAACTGCCGGAGCATTTTGCAGCTGGCTGATGGTTTCGGTGGCTTATGTGAAACGAAGGAATCTTCTGAAGAATGAGATGTGGCAGCTGGTGATCGTAGCGATTGCCGGAGTTCTCTGGGATGTGTTTACCGGCTGGCGTGGCTGGTCTGTAGATTATCTGCTTCCTCTGGCAGCGCTTGCGGTGATCTGCTCCATGTGGGTGATCACGGCTGTGCAGAAGCTTGAAACAGCAGAATATATGATCTATCTTCTGGAAGCAGGAACGTTTGGACTGGTGCTTCCGCTGATCTTAAGTGTGACCGGTGTGGTAAAGATTCTGTATCCGTCACTGATCAGCATGTGCGTAAGTTTTCTGATGCTGGTGTGGCTGCTTCTGTTTAAGCGCAGGGATACGATCCGGGAGATGCAGAAGAAGTTTCGGGTTTAAAACCCGAAATCTTCATAATCTTCTGGGGTGAATTTGTGATAGATCATATGCTCACCTTCAAGAGAGAGACAGTACCGGTAATCGTCCGGGATTCCGTCTTCAAAATATACGAGATAATCAAAGCCAGTGCCGGTAGTTTTTTCCATGTGTACATGCTTGGAGTACGCGTGAAAAACTTCCATCACTTCATCCAGCGTACAGCCATGGCGGGCTACCGTATTTATGAATCGTACCAGAAATTCACTGGGTTTCCGGTTCTCGTGAACATAGTCGGAGGCCTGTGGAGGCAGTGTGATGCAGAAACGCTCGTTTTTGGAAGAAGCTTTTATTTTTCCGAGGCGTTCGCAGGCATAGTCGGAGAATTTCTCCATTGCGTGAAGCATTTCGGATTCGCTGAGCTCTGTGCCCAGAAGACGGTTCAGAGACTGCAGCGGATAATAGAAGCGGGTCACACCACTCATATATCCGATCTTGACCTGCTGTTCCTGGATCATGTCCAGAAGATTATTTTCCAGTTTTTTGAAATTCATAAAGTTAGTCCTTTCCGGAATCTGGCTCAGGTCAGATTCCATTTTTTTCGCAGATATCCTTAAGACAGCAGCGGTCGCAGTAAGGCTTCGTCCGTGCTGTACAGACTTCTCTTCCATGATAAACAAGGCGGTGGCAGAGATCGTTGCCTTCTTCCGGCGGAATGATCTTCCACAGCTCCATTTCTACTTTTTTCGGATCCTTCAGATCATGGACAAGACCAATGCGGTTGGAAAGACGGATGCAGTGGGTATCGGTTACGATAGCCGGTTTGCCGAAAACGTCTCCCATAATGAGGTTGGCACTTTTTCTTCCGACACCGGGAAGCTTGAGAAGCGCATTGAAATCCTCCGGAACCTTGTCATGATACTGCTCGTGGAGGATACGCATGCACGCGCTGATGTCACGGGCTTTACTTTTTCCCAGGCCGCAGGGGCGGACAATTGCTTCAATATCCTCCGGTTCGGCAGCTGCCAGTGCGGCAACATCCGGATATTTTGCGTAGAGATCCTGGACAACAACATTGACGCGGGCATCGGTACACTGTGCTGCCAGACGGACGCTTACCAGAAGCTTCCAGGCATCGTCGTAATCCAGAGTGCAGTCTGCGTCAGGATATTCTTTTTTTAAACGGCTGATGACTTCATAAGCCAGTTCCTGTTTTGTCATTTGTATATCACCGATCCTTTCGATGGATTATTATCACAAAGTATTTCTGGTAGGATGATACCACAGTAAATAAAGAATTACAACAATCCAATCCCCCCCAGGGGCTTGTTAAAACAATGACGATTTGATACATTAAACGTAACCCATGGGGGTATAGAAAGAGTTAGGAAAACCTTACCGGAAAGTCCCCTGAAGAAATAAAAAAAAGCGGAGGAATCAACTTGGAAAAACTTCTTGATGAAATCGAATCTTACTGGAGTACCCGCACGGAAGGGTATTCCGAGGTTAATCATAAAGAGCTAGCGGGAACACAGAAAAATGCCTGGCTTAAGGTGCTGACCAGTCAGTTTCCGGATAAACCGAAGGAAGAGATCCGGATACTGGATATCGGAACAGGTCCAGGATTTTTCCCGGTGATCCTGGCAGAAGCCGGATACAAAGTAGATGCTGTGGATTACACAGAGGGAATGCTGGAAAAAGCAAAGGAAAACGCGGGAGAACTTTGCCGGAACATTCACTTTCAGCGCATGGATGCACAGAAGCTGGATTTTGCAGACAATACCTTTGATGTGGTGATATCACGAAACCTTACCTGGAATCTGGAGCATCCGGAGGTGGCTTACAGAGAGTGGGTACGAGTATTAAAAGTAGGCGGAAGACTTTTGAATTTCGATGCCAACTGGTACGGCTATCTCTATAAGGAGGAGCAGAGAAAAGCATACGAAAATGACCGTAAAAATGTGGAAAGCAACAGCCTGGATGATCATTATCTCTGTACAGATATTGAACGTATGGAGCGGATTGCCCTGCAGGTTCCGCTGTCAAAGATCCACCGTCCGCAGTGGGATGTGAAAACACTTCGTGAGGCAGGACTTCTTGGGATCCGTACAGATACAGAAATCTGGAAAACGGTGTGGAGTGAGGAAGAAAGACTGAACTATCAGTCCACACCAATGTTCATGGTAACTGGTGTGAAACCGGATCATTTCCTGAATCTTCCGGTGGCAGAAGGGGAAAAAACAGAAGGCTTTCTTGAAATCGGCGATGGAGAGTTTTCCCTTCCTGCGACCATTATCCGCGGAAAAAATCCGGGAAAAACCATTCTTGTCACAGCAGGTCTCCATGCAGGAGAATATGTAGGAATCCAGACACTGATCGAGCTTTCCAGGAAACTGAAACCGGAAAAGGTGAACGGTCAGCTGGTTCTGGTAAAGGTTCTGAATCGAGAGGACTTCGAGAAGCGCGCCGGCAGTATCAGCTGGGAGGATGGAAAAAATCTGAACCGTGTTTTTCCGGGCAAAAAAGACGGTACAAGGATGGAACGTCTGGCAGCAGCCATTACAGAATCCCTGATCCGCAAAGCAGATTATTATATTGATCTCCATGGCGGAGATGATTATGAGGAGCTGACACCTTATGTATATTTTGCAGGTGTGGCGAAGCCGGAGGTTTCGGAAGCCTCCCGGAAAATGGCAGAGCAGGTTGATGTCCCATATATGGTACAGTCAAATGTAAGCACAGGAGGCGCCTACAATTATGCGGCAAGTGCCTGTGATATTCCGGCAGTTCTTCTGGAAAGAGGCTGTATGGGAACCTGGCAGAGAGAAGAGGTAGATTCCATGCGCCGCGATGTGCGGAATATCCTGTGCAGTATCGGAGCATACAACGGAGTTCGTTCCCACAGCACGTACTATCCGCTGAAGATGGATGATGTGCGTTACCAGTGTGCCAGCGTTAACGGCCTCTGGTATCCGGTGAAAAAGCCGGGCGATATTATCCAGAGAGACGAATACCTGGGTGAGATCCGTGATTATGAGGGGAATGTGCAGGAAATCTGCCGTGCAGACATGGATGGTGTGATCCTGTATCAGGTGTCCAGTCTTCAGGTCGTGGAAGGCGGACCTGTTGTAACCTACGGAAATATTGTCCGCGAAAAAGATGAGCGAAAAACAAGGATTGCGGAATACTGGACGAAACGAAGTGACAGCTTCTTGGAGCAGAGAAGAGCAGAGCTTCACAGTGCGCTGGCAGGAAGATGGATGACAGAGCTTAAGAAACATCTGCCGGAGAAAAGGAAGCTTAGGATCCTGGATGTGGGATGCGGAACAGGATTTTTTACCATTCTTCTTGCAAAAGAAGGCCACGAGGTAACCGGTATCGACCTGACACCGGATATGATCGCCCATGCAAAAGAGCTTGCGGAGGAAGAGAACACGGTCTGCCGGTTTGCAGTGATGGATGCTGAGAATCCGGATTTTCCGGATGAGGAATTTGACGTGATCGTATCCCGAAATCTGACCTGGACGCTGCCGGATGCAGAGCATGCTTATCAGGAGTGGTTCCGTGTGCTGAAACCAGGCGGAGTGATGATCAATCTGGATGCCAACTACGGTGCAGCAGATTTCGCAGATACTGCGGATCTTCCGGAAAACCATGCACATCATCAGATCCAGGATGATCTGATGCAGGAGTGTGAAGACATCAAACGCCAGCTTCCCATCAGCTCGTTCCTTCGCCCTGCCTGGGATCTGGAAACTCTGGGACGCATGGGAGTTGAGGAGTTTTCTTTTGACCTGGGAATCAGTAAACGTATTTATATAGAAAAAGATGAGTTTTACAATCCTACCCCGATGTTTCTGATTTTTGCGAAAAAACAGGGGTAGAAATATGCTGAATATAAAACAGATCCAGTATTTTGCAGCCTGTGCCAAAACAGGTTCTTTCAGCCAGGCTGCGGAACTGCTTTTTACGACCCAGTCCAATGTAAGTAAGGTGATCCGCTCCATGGAGGATGACATGCGGACTCAGCTTTTTGTCCGCCATGCAAAAGGTATCGAGCTGACTCCGGAGGGAGAGCGTGCATATGGTCATGTGCAGAAGATCCTGGAAAATATGAATGAACTGGAAATGCAACAGCAGCCTCTTGCAAAAAGCAGTCTGAGTGTATGCTTTCATCCCAGTTCCTGGTTTGCGGATACTTTTGTAGAATATTATGAAACACACAAAAAGGACGATCTCCATTATCAGGTTTATGCAGCAGATACACACGAGATCGTAAGAAGAGTGAAATCGCGCCAGGATGATATGGGCTTTGCTTATGTGATGCAGAACCAGCTGGCAGCCTTTCAGTATTTTCTGTTACGGAATTATCTGGAATTTGAACCGCTGACTGAGACGGAGGTAAATATATATACCGGGAAAAAAGATTCAGCGTCAGAGGTGGGAGAGTTTAAGATGTCCCAGCTGAGACTGATACAGAGATTCCCGGATGAATTTTCATCGGATAATTATCGGAATCTTGTGGAGGAAAACGGACATTCCGCAGTGGAAGCAGAGATGGTAGTGGTGACCAACAGTGATTATATCGTAGAACGTCTTCTGGGTTCCGGTGAGCTGTGCAATATAAGTGGAGCCGATCTTTCAGGCCGTGATCCCGGGTATTCCAGAGTGAAGTATACATTTCCGGGAGAAGGCCAGAGACTTGTTTATGGATGTATCAGAAGACGAGGTGAGACACTCAGTGACCAGGGAAAAGATTTCCTGAAATTTGTAAAGGGAAGATTTTAAACGTTATAAGCTGCAATAAAAATAAAGAAAAGACCAGCCGGGATTTTTCTGTGCAGAATAAGATTCTGCTGCAGGAAGATGCCGGCTGTTTTGTGTTTAACGGTATGGCATAAGAAAAATTGAAATGCACATCTATGCCAAACCCGACTGTCCCAATATCCCCATACCGGGGTTGTTCAAATATCATTAAATGATAAAATAATATCAACAGCACAATCCGTGTGCTGCATATAAACACTGTAATGCACACAACCTCCGCGCACTCCTGTTTGTGCATACAAATGTTTTGTCGAATAATAACACGACCCTTTCAAAAGCAGTTATGGTTTTTGATACCATAACTGCTTTTGAAATATGAACGTAAATCGCGAAGCGATTGCGTGCGTGAGCATGCAGCAGAATGGAATGAGAATATCTGTCTCACATGTAAGTAATGGGACGTGGGAAAGGGAAATTATGAACAAAGGAAATAAGATAGGTGCCCGGATCCTGAAACGGATCATTTTGCTTGCAGTAGTTATGTTTCTGCTGTCTGTCGTGGTTTTCTGGATGGCAAGACTTGCGCCGGGAGATCCTCTGCAGTCCTTTTACGGGGATTCTCTTGAGATGATGACCAGCGAAGAGATAGCTGCTGCCAGGACAAGACTGGGACTTGATCAGGGAATCGCAGTACAATATGTAAAATGGCTTACCAATGCAGTTCATGGAGAGTTCGGACTGTCTTTGAAGTACAGGCAGCCAGTCATGAATGTGATAAAACCGCTGATCGGGAATACTCTGGTACTGGGAGGAGTCGCCTATGTAGTGATCTTTACACTGGCAATCCTGATCGCAATATTCTGTACTCTTCATGAAGATCAGTGGATCGACCGTCTGATCTGTAAGATAGGAACAGTAGCCTTTTATGTGCCGGCTTTCTGGCTGGGGGTGGTATTGATACTGATCTTCAGCGTAAATCTGGGATGGTTTCCGAGCAGTGGCGCTTATGATGTCGGAATGGCAGACAGCATTGGCAATCGTATCAGACATATGGTACTTCCGCTTGTGGTTATGATCTTAAGTCATCTGTGGTATTACGCATATATGATACGGAACAAATTTCTGGATGAGGTACGGAAAGATTATGTATTGCTTGCCAGGGCCAAAGGGCTTTCCAAAAGAAAAATTTTGTGGAAACACTGTCTCAGAAATGTAATGCCTACCATTGTAAGTATTATGGCGGTTTCAGTCCCTCACGTAACCGGTGGAACAGTGACGGTCGAGGCAGTATTCAATTATGCAGGTATTGGAAATCTGGCAGTGGAATCTGCCAAATATCATGACTATAATCTTCTGATGATAGATGTGCTGATCACGGGCTTTATCGTATTTTTAAGCAGTTTTATTGCACAGACTGTTAATGAGGAGATTGATCCGAGAATGAAGGATTCAGAGGTGAGAGTATGGTAGATAACAGTATGATTTCCGAAGAAGAGCTTTTCCAGGTGGTAGGTTCTGGGTGGAAAACGTATGAAGTTCAAAAAAGAAAGATAACATTCAGGGAAAAGCTCAAAGGAAAACCGGTTTTCTCCATGATCCTGCTGCTGATAGTTGTGTTGGGATGTGTATTTGCGAATCTTGTAGCAAATCATGATCCTTCAGGATTTTATCTCCGGAATCTGAATACACCGCCTGGAAGGGAATTTATTTTTGGAACGGATTCTCTTGGAAGAGATATCTACTCCCTGATCTGGTATGGAGGAAGAGTATCTCTGGTGATCGGAATTTCAGGAGCAGCGATCATTACTGTGATCGGTGTTACCTACGGATGCATCAGCGGAACTGCAGGACCAAAGGTTGATTCGGTCCTGATGCGATTTACGGAAATGTGTGGAAGCATTCCGACACTTCTTATGATACTGATCTTATCTGCTGTTTTTCAGGCAGATGATGTGATCGGCATTTCCGTTATCATTGGTATTACCGGATGGTTCGCACTGGCCCGTATCGTAAGAAGTGAAGTGCGGCAGATACGGAACAGCGATTATGTGATGTATGCAAGACTCTGCGGAGGAGGCTTTGGATATGTGATGTATTATCATCTGATACCGAATTTTGTTTCAGCGATCATGTTTGTGGTGATCTCATCTGTCAGCAGCTGTATCACTATGGAATCTACTTTAAGCTTTCTGGGACTGGGACTTCCGGCAGATGTAGTTTCCTGGGGAAGCATGCTTTCCCTGGCTAATAAAGCACTGATCATGAATACCTGGTGGGTGATCGTGATACCGGGAGTTTTTCTGGTGGTTACTCTGATGTGTATTACCAATGTGGGAAGCTTTGTAAGAAGCGAAGTGAATAATAAATACAGCAATCTTTGATGGAAAATGATGTGTGGAATGGTGCCGGTATCTGACAGGATATGGATAAATCCAGACGAAGTGTGGATAACCGGTTCGAAAATAAGGAAAGATGAGGAAAACAAAAATGAAAAAGAGAACAGGGAACAGTTACGGAAAGAAATGTGCAGCAGTAACGCTTGCGGCAGTGACAGCAGTATGTACAGGAGCTGTAACAGGGGGAACAATAACTGCATTTGCAGCAGAAGAAAACAAAACACTGGTTTATGCAGGAGAGTCGGAAAGTACGATCAATCCGCTTTTGAACAATCATGATGAGCTTCCGGATCTTATTTTTTCCGGGCTGATGAAGTATGATGCAAATGGAAAACCTGTAGAGGATCTTGCAGAGAGCTATACCTTTGATAAAGATACCAATACTTATACTTTTAAACTTCGTGATGGTGTGAAGTGGCATGACGGAGAAGATTTTAATGCTGAAGATGTTGTATATACTTACAAAGAGCTTACAGAGGATGAAACTCTGGGTGCAAGCATTACCAGCAATTATCAGGATATCACAGATATCGAGGCACCGGATGATAAGACCGTAGTATTCACCCTTGACCAGTATGATGCGGCAATGCTGGATTATTTTACCATGGGAATCCTTCCGGAGCATCTTCTTGAAGGTGAAGATATAAATACAACATCTTTTAACCAGAATCCGGTAGGAACAGGACGTTATAAATTCGAAGACTGGGATGCCACAGGTGGAATGATCACATTGAAACGAAATGAAGACTACTATGGAAAAGTTCCGAATATTGAAACAGTAGTATACCGTACCGTATCTGATGAGACTACCAAGGCAACTATGCTCCAGTCCGGAGAAGCTGATCTTGCATGGCTGAATTCCAACTATGCTTCCCAGTTTAAGGACAAGGACGGATATAATTACTGGGAGTTCACAACAGCAGATTACCGTGGAGCTGCCATGGATATGAGCACGGATTTCTGGAAAGAAAATGGAGATTCCATTGGCGTTCTGAACTATGCACTGGATAAAGATTCAATTATCGCGGGTGTTCTGGCAGGTCAGGGAGAGCCGGCGTACAGCCCGATCCAGAGAAATCCTCTTGGAACTGACAAAGAAGCAAATATTTATTCCTATGATCTGGATACTTTTGCAAAGAAGATGGAAGAGCTTGGCTGGAAAAAAGGTGATGATGGCATCTATGAGAGAAACGGGCAGAAATTCCATTTCACTATTCAGGTCCGTGACTATGAAGAGGAGCGTGTGGATATTGCCAATGTTATGTCAGATATGCTGAAACAGGCTGGCGTGGAGATGGAAGTAAAACTGGTGACAAAATTTGACTGGGATGCAGGATATAATGGATTCCTTGCAGGCTATTCAACACAGTTTGATCCGGATATGGCATATGTAAATTTTGTGACAGATGCAAGTGGAAACAATATGCATTATTCCAATGCAGATGTCGACAAATATCTTGAAGAAGGACGTCACGGTGAAACAGAGGAAGCACGAAAAAAATCCTACGGTGAGTTTGAAAAGGCTTATGCGCAGGCACCTGGAATTCTTCTGGTAGCTTATCTTCAGGGTGATTATGTAGGTGTTTCCGGAATTTCCGGACTGGATACCACACGTGTTCTCGGACATCATTCCGTAGGTGTTATGTGGAATATTGAAGACTGGACTATTACAAAATAAGGGAAAAAATATGCAGGAAACCGTTTTGGAATTAAAAAACTATTCGGTAAGCTTTGACACACCGGACGGCGAGGTACAGGCCGTCCGGAATGTGGATCTTTCTGTGAAAAAAGGAGAGATTCTTTGTATCGTAGGTGAATCCGGATGCGGAAAAACAGTGATGTGCCGCAGTGTGATGAAACTGTTGCCGCCAAATGCCAGGGTGAAAAATGGAGAAATCCGGCTATGCGGAGAAAACATTACAGATTATAAAAGAAAAAAGATGGAGAAGCTGTGCGGAAGCAAGGTAAGTATGGTGTTTCAGGATCCTATGCTGACTCTGAATCCTACGATCCCTGTCGGAAAACAGATCACAGAAGCGATCATCAAAAATCAGAAAGTATCCAGAGGTAATGCTGAAAAGAAAGCGATAGAAATGCTGAAGCTGGTAGGAATTTCAGATGCAGAGCAGCGATATGGACTTCAACCTCATTTTTTTTCAGGCGGAATGAGACAGAGATGTGTTCTTGCTATTGCGCTGGCATGTAATCCACAGATTTTGTTTGCGGATGAAGCTACCACAGCTCTGGATGTAACTGTGGAAGCCAAAATCCTGGATCTGCTTCTGGAAATTCGGGAAAAAACAGGAGTCAGCATCGTATTTGTATCACATGATCTGGGAGCTGTTGCAAGGATCGCAGACAGGGTTGCCGTAATGTATGCAGGAAAGATCGTTGAGATCGGAACAGCAGAAGAAGTTTATTATGATCCAAGACATCCGTATACATGGGGACTTCTTTCTTCCCTTCCATTTTTTACAAATGAAAAAGGTGTGTTGAATCCTATTCCGGGAATGCCACCATCACTTCTGAATCCCCCACAGGGGGATGCTTTTGCTGTCCGGAATTCTCAGGCACTTGCCATTGATTATGAAAAAGAGCCGCCGATGTTTAAGGTCAGTGAAACTCATTATGCTGCGACATGGCTGCTGGATGAAAGAGCTCCGAAAGTAGAAAACCCTTCATTTCTGAAAAAAAGACAGCAGGAGCCTTGCGCCTATGTTCAGGATAACCGGACATGGGAAAAAGCAACGCCTGATTTAAAAAGAAAAGATTATGCGCAGAAGGAAATACTCATAGAAGCTAAAAATCTGAAACAATACTTCCAGGTTCGTTCAGATTATACTATACGGGCAGTAGATGATGTTTCTTTTGGAATCCGGGAAGGCGAGATCATGGCACTGGTTGGCGAGACCGGATGCGGAAAATCCACAACAGCCAGAACCCTGGCTGGAATTTATCACCCCACAGGTGGAGAACTCTTTTACAGGGGAGAGGAGCTTTCGGATAAAAAAAGTCCTTTCGGACTGAGGCGAACAGGTGACAACGATATCAGAAAACGGATGCAGGGAGAAATCCAGATGATTTTTCAGGATTCTGGTGCGGCTTTAAACCCAAGAATGAACATCCGGCAGATCATGCTGGAACCGATAAAAATCAGCCGAAGGATCAGGGATCGGGAGCTTCTGGAAAATAAGCTTCAGGAAATTCTGAAAGAAACCGGACTGGATGAAAGCATCCTTTCCAAAAGATCCGGAGAGCTTTCCGGAGGCCAGAGACAGAGAGTGGCGATCGGAAGAAGCCTTCTTATGGAGCCACGCCTTATTATTGCAGACGAACCAATTGCCTCTCTGGATATTTCCATTCAGGCGCAGATCGTTATGCTGTTTAAAAAGCTTCAGAAAGAAAAGATGTTTTCATTTTTGTTTATTGCCCATGATCTGTCGATGGTGCGGTTTTTGAGTGATACGGTTGGTGTAATGAAAAACGGGAAACTGGTTGAGATGGCACCAACGGAGGAGCTTTTTGGAAATCCGTGTCATCCATATACAAGATCTTTGCTTTCGGCAATACATGTTCCGGATCCGGTGTCAGAGCGTGGACATGCACTGATTGAATACAATGAGATACAGAGGCAGGAAGAAAACTGGCTGGAAATATCACCGGGACACAGAGTACGAGGTGAAGTATGCAGTGGAGCAGAATGTTATTCGTAAAAAAGGAATACATATACATGACAGAATGGAATAGGTGAAATCCCCCCACGGGGGTTGTGACAGAGCAGGAGGATTGTTAAACTTTTATTATCTGAACATTTAAAATGCGGAAAGGAAGAAAATGAGAAGATATATTTTTAAAAGACTTCTGCAGCTGATCCCGGTCCTGATCGGGATCACATTTCTGTCTTTTGCCATGATGAGGCTGGCCGGTGGAGATGCAGTGACGTATATGTATGAAAATGCAGGCTCTGCAGTATCACAGGAAATTATCGATAAGACAAAGGCGGAATATGGTCTTGATAAGCCGTTTCCTGTTCAATATGCAAACTGGTTTGCAGGGATGGTCACAGGTGATATGGGAGAGAGTTATGTTTCCCACAGAGATGTTTACGAAACTTTCACTTCAAAGCTTCCGGCAACGATCATGCTGACATTGTCATCTATCATTCTAACTGTTCTTCTTGCGGTTCCCCTTGGAATTTTATCAGCGGTGAAACATAATAAATGGATCGATTATGTGATCCGGTTCTTAAGTTTTGTGGGAAATTCCATGCCGAATTTTTTTGCGGCAATGGTTCTGATGTATTTTTTATCTGTTAAACTGGGAATTTTGCCGGTAGTGACGAATTCTGATCTTGGACAGAGCATCATCCTTCCTACACTGACGCTGGCTGTTTCCATGGCTGCCAAGTATACAAGGCAGGTACGTGCCACAGTTTTGGAAGAGCTGAACAAGCCGTATGTGATGGGGGCAAAGGCTCGGGGAATCAGAGGAAGCGTGATCATATGGAAAAGTGTTATGAAAGCATCAATGCTGACGATCATCACTCTTCTGGCCTTATCCATCGGAAATCTTCTGGGAGGAACAGCTATTGTAGAGAATATTTTTATGTGGGACGGAGTTGGAAAGCTGGCTGTAGATGCCATCAATATGCGGGATTATCCCATTATACAGGCTTATGTGGCATGGATGGCGGTTATTTATGTACTGGTAAATCTTGTGACAGATATCGTTTACCACTATCTTGATCCGAGAGTAAGGCTTGGAGGTGACAGAGCATGAGTGGAGAAAAGAAGATAACTGTCCGGAAACAGAAGATCAGGAAAAATCATACCAGGGCCAAACTGATATTTTTTCTGATACTGACTGCAGTACTTTTGCTGATCGCAGCGTTCGCAAAATATCTTTGCCCTTATGATCCTTATGCGCAGGATCTGACACTGGCACAGAAGGCACCATGCCCGGAGCATCTTCTGGGGACAGACCGTTATGGCAGAGATATGCTGTCAAGAGTGATTACAGGAAGTACTGTGAGTATTTACGGAACATTGATCCTGGTAGCTGTGATCACGGTTGTGGGAACTGTGATCGGAATTTTATGCGGCTGGAGAGGCGGAAAAATAGAGGCAGTCCTTATGCGTATTTCCGACCTTTTTCTTGCATTCCCGGGACTTGTTTTTGCACTGGCAGTAGCTGCTGTGCTGGGAGGAGGGATCCAGAATGCGATCATCGCCCTGGCTGTGATCAGCTGGCCGAAATTTGCAAGGCTTGCCAGAGGACTTACTCTGACACAGAAAGCTTCTCCGTATCTGATGGCAGCGAAGCTTTCCGGCAGCAGTACAGGAAAACTTCTGATAAAACATATTTTACCCAATATTGCAGGACCGATTCTTGTGACAGCAGTTCTTGATATCGGAACCATGATGATGGAGCTTGCAGGACTTTCCTTCCTGGGACTTGGAGTGAAGCCGCCAATGGCTGAGTGGGGAAGTATGATCAATGACGGAAGAAGTATGCTGCAGATCGCACCGTGGATGGTGCTGGCTCCGGGAGCCGCGATTTTTATTACAGTTATGATATTTAATCTGCTGGGCGATACAGTCCGGGATTATATGGATCCAAGAGAACGGAACAGAGGAAAATGACATCAGAGTAAAAGAAAGCGAGAGAGAAAAAATATGAAGAAAAAAATAATGGCAGCGACACTTGCGGCAATGCTGGTTATGGGCATGACAGGAGTGTCTGTAAATGCGAAAAGTGAAAATAAGGATAAAACAGAAGGGACAACTTTTGTTTACGGAACAACCGGATACAGTGAGGAGATGGGAGATGCAGGCCTGAACCCACATGATAATTATTCCGGCTGGAGCTGCCTGCGTTATGGTGTAGGTGAGACCTTGTTTAAGTATAATGACAACATGGAGATCGAGCCGTGGCTTGCTACAGATTATGAATTTACAGATGATAATACTGTGAAAATTACGCTTCGTGATGGCGTGAAATTTTCCAGTGGCAGAGATATGGACGGAGAAGCAGTTAAAGAATGTCTGGATGATCTGATCGCGAATCACGACCGGGCACCGTCAGATATGAAGATTGACAAGATCGAGGCAGACGGAATGATGGTGACGATCCATACAACAGAAGCATGTCCTGCGATCATCAATTATCTTGGAGATCCATATGGGGCTATCATAGATATGGATTATGGTGTGCAGGGAGAAGGCGGTTCCGCCAATGTTGCAGGTACAGGACCTTTTATTGCAACAGAGGTTTCCCCTACAGAAATTAAGCTGGTGAAGAATGAAAACTACTGGGGCGGAGAGGTAAAGACTGATAATGTGATCGTGAAATCTTTTTCTGACGGAAGTGCACTGACAGCAGCTCTGCAGACAGGAGATATCCAGGGAACTTACGGACTTCAGTATGACAATTATGCCTTATTTGACGGAAATCCTGATTATCAGATCAGTTCTGTTGCAACAAGCCGCTGCTTTTTCGGTCAGTTTAATATGGAATCTGAACTGATGCAGGATAAGAATGTAAGGGAAGCCATAGAGATGGGAATTGATAAGGACGGCTTCTGTAACGTGATCATGGAGAATCGCGGCGTTCCGGCAGTGGGAGCTTTTCCGAGCAGCTTTTCTTATGGAAATGATGCAGTGAAAGCACCGTCCTATGATCCGGAAGAGGCAAAAAAACTTCTTGAGGAATCCGGATGGAAGGATACAGATGGTGATGGATATGCAGATAAGGATGGAAAAAAACTTTCTATTACATGGCTGACTTATCCGACACGTCTGGAACAGCCGAAGCTTGCTGAATATGCACAGTCTACTTTAAAGGATATTGGAATTGAGGTTAATGTAAATAATACGGCAGATCATGCAACCTATGCGAAGAATGGAGATTTTGACGTATATGTAAGTTCTCTTACAACTGCACCGACCGGTGATCCGGAGTACTTTTTCACAAGCACAGTTGTATCCGGGGCAGCAAAGAATTATGGCAAATACAGTAACTCAAGTCTGGATGATATCATAGCAAAAATGCATGAGACCTTTGACGCAGATGAGAGAGGAAAGCTTGCCATTGAAGCACAGCAGACAATTCTTGATGATGATGCGTATTTCTTTGTTTCTCATCTGAATATGGGACTGGTATCAAAATCCAATGTGTCAGGGCTGACTGCACATCCATGTGATTATTATGAGATCACGGCGGATCTGGAAGTGAAATAACGGCTGGGAGATTTTAAATGGAAGCATTGCTGAAACTTGATCATGTGACGATCTGTTATAATGGAGAACCGGTTGTTCAGGATATAAATCTGGAGCTGAATAAAGGAGAGATCCTTGGAGTGGTAGGTGAATCCGGAAGTGGAAAAAGTACCATTATTAAGGCTGTTATGGGACTTCTGGGAAATGAAGGCATGGTTACGGAAGGTGATATCTGGTACATGGGAAGGAATGTAGTGGATATGTCGGAAAAAGAACTCCGAACACTCCTGGGACCGGAGATCGCCATGGTTTTTCAGGATTCCGGTGCTGCGCTTTGCCCGATCCGTACAGTTGGTGATCAGATTTACGAAAGTATGCGGGAACATGAAAAGATCAGCCGCAGGGAATGTGAAGAACGTACAATAGAAATGATGGAAAAGATCGGGCTGAAGGATGGCAGGCGTGTCCTTAGGAGTTATCCTTTTGAACTGTCCGGTGGTATGAACCAGCGTGTGGGAATCTGTATTTCCATGCTGCAGCATCCATCTCTCCTGCTTGCAGATGAGCCGACCAGTGCTCTTGATGTGATCGTGCAGAAACAGGTTGTTGAGGAAATGCTGCTTCTGCGTCAGGAATATCATACAGCCATGATTATTGTCACGCATAACATCGGAGTAGTTGGAAAAATGGCAGATAAGGTTCTGGTGCTGAAGAACGGCAAAGTGATGGAATACGGAGATACCAGGCAGATACTGGACGATCCGCAGGATCCTTATACAAAAGAGCTTATGAATTCTGTGCCGCGTCTGAACAGAGGCAAGCTGGAGAGCATTTGTACAGGCTGAAACAAGGAATGGAGAGAAGAAGTGGCAGAATATATACTGGAAGTACGTCATTTAAAAAAGAATTTTATATCAGGGAAAAAATCCTTTACAGCTGTGGAAGATGTGAGCTTTTTTCTGAAACAGGGAGAATGTCTTGGAATCGTAGGTGAGTCCGGATCAGGAAAAAGTACGGTTGCAAAGATGATCACTCATCTGACGGAACTGACCGGTGGAGAGATTTTTCTTCTGGGAAAAAATATTACACAGGTAAAGGGAAAAGAACTGCGGGAAACGTATAGAGAAATCCAGATGGTATTCCAGACTCCGGGAGAATCCTTTGATCCAAGATGTACACTTGGGGATGGAATCGGGGAAAGTCTCCGGAATATGGGGATAAGTAAGAAAGAAACCAGGAAACGTGTGGAAAATCTTCTTATTAAATATGGACTGAGTGCAGATTATGCAGACCGGTATCCTCATCAGGTCAGCGGCGGGGAATGTCAGAGAGCAGCCATTGCGAGAGCTTTGGCTGTGGAGCCGAAAATTCTGATCTGTGATGAAGCCACCAGTGCTCTTGATGTGACTGTACAGAAACAGATTATGGAGCTTCTCATGAAGCTGAAAAAAGAAAAGAATCTGGCGTTTATTTTTATCTGCCACGACCTGGCTCTTGTTCAAATGTTCTGCGACCGGGTGATCGTGATGCACGACGGACATGTAGAGGAAGAAGGAACACCGGAGGAAATCATTGAGAGACCGAAGACGGAGTATACGGAGAGGTTGATCGAGTCGGTGTTGTGAGACGTTAAAATTAATTTTCAGTGAGAAGTATATTGCTCTGCCTCAAAGCACATGCTATAATGCCAACAGGCAAAAGAAAGAATAAGTCTGGCAAGACGAAAGAATGAAGCCCTCAGTAGCGCGAATACTGGGGGCTTTTCGATATCTGGCTATTTATCTCACCTTCTCTCGCTGCCGGGTTCCGGATGGACAACATCGTCAGCATATTACAGTTTACGATAAACTGGATTATAAAAAAAGCCTGAGGTTGAACGTTGACGCATTTTCATTCAGCCGATATAATTAAAGAAATATTGATTTTAAAAGATTGTATTAGTTTCAGGAGGAAATATACATGGCAGAGAATTTACAGATCAGACTGGCGCATCCAGAAGAAGCAGACAGGATGGCCGAGATCGAGGCAATCTGTTTCCCGCCGGCGGAAGCAGCAAGCCATGAGGATGTAGTGAACCGTATGGGAGCATTCCCGGAGAATTTCGTAGTAGCAGTGAAAGATGATAAGATCGTAGGATTTATCAACGGAGGAACCACAGATAAACCGGTACTTCCGGATGAATTTTATCACAACATCACACTTCATAAGAAAGACGGAGAGATCCAGACTGTATTCGGACTGAACGTGATCCCGGAATACCGTCATCAGGGAATTGCCGGAGAGCTTGTGGAATACTTCAAGGATCTTGCGAAAGAACGTGGAAAAAAAGCTCTTATCCTTACCTGCAAGGAGCATATGATCCCGTTTTATGAAAGCCACGGAATGAAGAAACTGGGAGTTGCAGATTCCTGCCATGGCGGAGCCACCTGGTATGATATGCAGATCTGGTTTTAAGAACTAATGAGATAACCTGAGAGAAAAACTGCTGCCGGGAATGCAGCAGATAAACAGAAAACCAGAGGGAAAGTAAATGAGAATACGAATGTACAATGTAGGATTCGGAGACTGTTTCTGCATCCGCGACAGAAAAAGCAGCCTGCTTGTGGATTTCGGTGCAGCAAACAGTAAGATCGAGGGAAGACCGCGAAGGGAAGTTTTTGACGTGATCATCTCAGATCTTACCACCATCCGCAAAAAAAATCTCCTTCTCACACATTTTCATCCGGATCACGTATCCGGGCTTCTTTATATGATGAGATACAGGAGAGATGCCTACGAATTTGAAAAAATTTATCTCCCGGATGTATTTTCAGATCCGGAAATGAAATATACATTGACACTGCTTCTCCTTGCAGATGTCACGAAAAAAGCCAGCCTGCCGGGAAGACGTGTCAGCCTTTTTGCCCTGGCAGAGGCACTTTGCGCTAGAAAAGTGAAGATCGATCTTCTGTCAAGAGGATCAGAGTTTGAAGGGAAATATACAGCACTCTGGCCGGATGTGAGAACTGTGAGCAGTGAAACAGAGGATGTGTTTAACTCTCTTATTGAAAACAATGAAAAAGCCATGACCGAGCTTGTGAATATCGCAGAGGAAGTACGTCAGCTGTTTATGTCTATGACTGAGGATGAAAATGAAGCAGACGTAAACCTGGGAGCAGAGAAAGAAGTTGTGGATGCAGCTGGAAAGCAGACAGATAGTGACAGTGCAGGAAGTGTGCAGGGAAATAATGGCACACAGGAGTATGCACAGGCAGAACTCCGGAACCGTCTGAAACCAGAAAAACTGGAAAAGAAATTCCGCGAGCTTCAGGCGACAGCGGAATTTCAGGCATTGCTGGAATGTGCGGAAAAACAGGGTCATCTTTTACGCCAGTTCCGCCACAAGATCAGTCTTGCATTCCAGAATACAAGAGACGGAGAGCTGAACCTTCTGTTTACCGGAGATGTGCAGCCTCAGTACATGAAGCTGATCGTGGAAGATTATGATGGAAAGATTCCGCTTCATGAGCATTACTGGTGCATCAAGGTACCTCACCACGGAACGGAATCACATTTCTTTGATTTCAGCAGATTTTCCCCGGAAAACATGATGATCCCGAATGGTGCCTATTACGACAACAGCAAGAAAAAATCGAAAAATCAGCGGACATCCATGCAGTACGGCGGACTGTTTTATATCAGCGATGCACATATGTACTGCTCCAACTGTGACTGCTGTGACAGCTATGAAAACGGCTGCTCCTGCAGAGAATATGATGTGATCTCACCGTCCTATTATAAGGACATCTGACAAAAGTGCTCTTTGAGAGAAAAATAAATCTCTTAAAGATGATTTCCAACGTTCGATTATCCACGTATCCTTTTGAAAAAAGGAGTGGAATACGAATGAAGGATAGATTATTGGGCGATACGATCCGGCAGGCGCGGATGGACAATAAGATGACTCAGGAACAGCTTGCAGAAGCGATCAACATCAGCCCTACACATATGAAGCACATTGAAAGTGAACACAGGAAGCCATCTGTAGATGTACTTTTTTCTCTGGCTGATGTGCTGAATTTTTCCATGGATGCCATGCTCATGGAGACGCAGTCCACTGACCATGCGAAACGGGTGAATGAAATAAATCTTATGATGAGCAAATGCACCGACGAGGAGCTGGACGTGTTCCTGGCTGCTCTGCGGGAGCTGATGAAGCAGAAGAGGTGAAGAGAAATCCCCACGACATTTCTTTGGAGTGTCGTGGGGATTTGAGGTTTGGAATCACAAATCAACAGACCATATCTTGACTTTCGAAAAAAAATCATATATAATCCACTCATTAACGCAGACAAAGGAGTCTATAAATTCCTTTGCCTGCGTTTTTTTATTTGGACAAAATTAGTAAAGACTAACAGGAGGAAAAGGAGGAAGAAACAATGAGACTTACCCCGAAAGAACAGGAAAAACTCATGCTCCATATGGCCGGAAATCTGGCTAAGGAGAGGAAGGAACGCGGACTGAAACTGAACTATGTGGAAGCACTGGCGTACATAAGCTCCGAGCTTCTGGAGCTTGCACGTGACGGGAAGACCGTTGTGGAGCTGATGCAGCTTGGAACAAAGATCCTCACAAAGGATGATGTGATGGATGGCGTGGCTGATATGCTTGGCGAAGTGCAGGTAGAGGCAACTTTTCCTGATGGAACAAAGCTTGTGACTGTACACAATCCGATTCAGTAAGGAGGAATTGACATGAAGATTGGTGAAATCATTCCCGCAGACAGAGAGATCGTACTTAATGAAGGGAAAAAGACCACAAAAGTTCTGGTTGCCAACAAAGGTGACCGTCCTGTACAGGTAGGCTCTCATTTTCATTTTTTTGAAGTAAACAAATGCCTTTCATTTGACCGCGAGGCTGCGTATGGATATCATCTGGATATTCCGTCCGGTACATCTGTGCGTTTTGAGCCGGGCGAGGAAAAAGAAGTACAGCTCACGGAGATGGGCGGCAGAAAACGCGTATTTGGTCTGAACGACCTGACAAGAGCAAGAGCAGCAGAGGACACAAAGAAGGCCTCCATGGAAAAGGCAGCATTAAAGGGATTCTTATAAGGAGGGACACAAATGAGCGTAAAAATTTCCGGTGAAAAATATGCAATGATGTACGGCCCTACAGTTGGTGACAAGGTAAGACTTGCAGATACCAGCCTGGTAGTAGAAGTAGAAAAAGATTACACCACATATGGCGATGAGGTGAAATTCGGCGGCGGCAAAACTATCCGAGACGGAATGGGCCAGTCTGTAAAAACCTGCAGCCGTGACGGAGATCTGGATCTTGTGATCACAAACGCCCTGATCGTGGATACCACAGGTATCATAAAAGCAGATATCGGAATCAAGGACGGAAAGATCGCAGGCATCGGAAAAGCAGGAAATCCGGATATCATGGATGGGGTAACTCCGGGAATGACCGTAGGAGCTTCCACAGAAGCACTTGCCGGAGAAGGTCTGATCCTTACAGCCGGCGGAATCGATACCCATATCCATTTCATCAGCCCGCAGCAGATCGACTGTGCACTGTACAGCGGTGTGACAACTATGATCGGAGGAGGAACAGGGCCTGCAGACGGAACAAATGCCACAACCTGTACTCCGGGACCATGGAACCTTAAGATGATGCTGAAAGCAGCAGAGGAATATCCCATGAACCTTGGTTTCCTTGGAAAAGGAAACTGCTCCGATGAAGCTCCGCTGATCGAGCAGGTAAAAGCAGGAGCTATGGGACTGAAGATCCATGAGGACTGGGGTGCAACACCTGCAGTTATCAATCACTGCCTGAATGTTGCCGATGAGTACGATGTGCAGGTTGCTATCCACACAGATACTCTCAATGAAGGCGGCTGTGTAGAGGATACCCTTGCAGCCATCGGTGGAAGAACAATCCATACTTATCACACAGAGGGAGCCGGCGGCGGACATGCACCGGATATCATCCGTGCGGCAGCAGCAGGAAATGTTCTGCCGTCCTCCACAAACCCGACCATGCCATACACCGTAAATACACTGGATGAGCATCTGGACATGCTCATGGTATGCCATCACCTTGACAAAAAGATCCCGGAGGATGTGGCTTTTGCAGACTCCCGTATTCGCCCGGAGACCATCGCGGCAGAGGATGTTCTTCATGACATGGGAATCTTCAGTATGATGAGCTCTGACTCTCAGGCCATGGGTCGTGTAGGCGAGGTCATCACACGTACCTGGCAGACAGCCAGCAAAATGAAGGATGAGCGTGGTGCCCTTCTGGAAGATGAAGGCAAAGGAAATGATAATTTCCGTGTAAAACGTTACATTGCCAAATACACCATCAATCCGGCCATCACACACGGAATCTCCAGCTATGTAGGCTCTGTGGAAGAAGGAAAGCTTGCAGATCTTGTTCTGTGGAATCCTGCATTTTTCGGCGTAAAACCGGATATCATCATCAAAGGCGGAATGATCATCGCCTCCAAGATGGGAGATGCCAACGCGTCCATTCCGACCACACAGCCTGTTATGTACCAGCCGATGTTTGCAGCTCATGGAAAAGCAAAGAACGAGGCATGCCTTACCTTCGTTTCTCAGGCTGCATATGAAGCAGGAATCAAAGAGGCTTATGGTTTGGAAAAAACAGTAGTTCCGGTAAAGGGCTGCAGAAATATCGCAAAGAAGGATATGGTATTTAACAACCGTACACCGAAGATCACCGTTGATCCGGAAACATATGAGGTAACAGTAGACGGTGAAACTGTCACATCAAAACCTGCGGAAAAATTGCCGCTTACTCAGCTGTACAATCTGTTCTGATAATTATACTGGCAGCGAAAATTGTAATAACTGAAAAAAATGAAGATCAGCAGTCCGGTAAACGGTGTGTCCGTTATTCCGGACTGTTGTAAAAGATAAAACTGAAAAACGAGGAGGAAGACAGATGCTGGGAGTATGCCTTTTATTTGTGGGAATCGTACTGATCAACAACGGAATGTGTACCTTATATAATGTAGATGGAAAATCGGCAGCTGTTATGAATATTTTTACAGGCGGCCTGTCACTGTTTATCAATTTTGTAAATCTGGTTCAGGGTAATTACTATGCAGCAGGAACAGGGCTTCTGTTCTGCTTTACATACCTGTTTGTAGCTTTTTCCAAGATTCTGAAGCTGAATCCGATCCCTTTTGCATGGTTCTCTACTTTTGTGGCGGTGAATGCACTTGTATTCGGAACGATTGAAGGCTTTCTGGGAAGCACAGCACTTGGAATCACACCGGATATCCGCTGGGCAGGGATCTGGTATCTCTGGGCAATTCTCTGGGGAACTTCTTTTGTGGAAGATATCATGGGGAAAAAACTGGGCAGATTCGTACCGGTGCTTCAGGTTGTAGAAGGAGTCATCACGGCATGGATCCCTGGTGTGATGATGCTTCTTGGAGTATGGTAAAAACAGAGGAGAAGAATTATGCTTTGTGAAAAAATTCTGGGAAAACTGAAAAGTTTTGACCTTACCGGAAAAACCGTGGAATATGTGGACATCGAGTGGCATGAGGCCTTCAAAAAGATCCACAGAAAGACAACAGATAAAGGTCGTGAAGTCGGGATTCGCCTGGATGATTCGGTACTTACGAGAGGACTTTTTCAGGATGATGTGATCTATGAGGATGACGGATTAGTGATCGCGGTAAATACACCACCCTGTGAAGTGATCGAGGTATCTCTTGAGCCGGGGCATGAGAAATATGTGGCAAAGGTCTGCTATGAGATCGGAAACCGCCATGCACCGCTTTTCTGGGGTGACCGGGAAAATACTTTTATTACGATCTACAACGAACCGATGATGATGCTGCTGGAAAAACTCCATGGAGTAAAAGCGGAGAAAAAGACCGTTAAACTGGACTTTGACCGCAGGATCTCGGCAGCGATCCACAATCATCATCACTGAGGCTGTGATATGGATAAAAAGAATGAGATCCGCCGTTTTTTTCTTCTGCAGGTAAATGATGCTCTTTTTCCCATAGGAGGATATTCACACTCACAGGGACTTGAGACCTATATCCAGCAGGGACGCGTGCACGATGAAAAAACAGCGGCAGAATATATCAGAAAAAAACTGAAGTACAATCTGGCTTATACGGACCTTCTGGGAGTGCGCCTGGCCTATGAGTATGCGCTGAAGGAAGATGTAAATGCACTGGATATGCTGGAGGAAATCCTGGGGGCGTCCAGGATTCCCATGGAGCAGAGAGAAGCATCCAGAAAAATGGGCTCCCGTTTTACCAAGACGATCCAGAAACTTCCTGAAAAAAAGCTTCCTATGAAAAAGAAGGAAATTTTTGACGGATACATGGAAGCACGTAAGGGCAAGCCTGTCAGCCATTGCTGTGCGTATGGCGTATTCTGTGCGGCACTTGGACTGGAGGAAGAAGAGACGCTTTCACACTATCTCTATGCCCAGACCTCTGCCATGGTGACAAACTGTGTAAAGACGATCCCCTTAAGTCAGAGCGCAGGTCAGAAGCTTCTCTGCGGATGTTATGAGGAATTTGAGGAGATACTGTCCCATATCCGGGACTATACGGAAGAGGATCTCTGTCTGTCAGCACCTGGATTTGATATCCGTGGAATTCAGCATGAGAAGCTTTATTCCAGACTTTATATGTCGTAGGAGAGGAGATTTTTTTATGTCATATGTAAAAATCGGTGTTGCCGGTCCGGTAGGCTCCGGCAAGACTGCACTGATCGAAGCCTTGTCAAGAAAAATGGCAAAGGATTACAGTATCGGCGTTATCACAAACGATATCTATACAAAGGAAGACGCGCAGTTCCTTGCAAAAAACAGTGTTCTTCCCATTGAGCGTATCATCGGTGTGGAGACTGGTGGATGCCCTCATACAGCCATCCGTGAGGATGCTTCCATGAATCTTGAGGCGGTGGATGAGATGATGGAGCGCTTTCCGGATATTCAGCTGCTTTTTATTGAAAGCGGCGGAGATAACCTTTCCGCAACTTTCAGTCCGGAGCTTGTGGATGCTACCATTTTTGTGATTGATGTGGCTGAGGGCGACAAGATCCCGCGAAAAGGTGGCCCGGGAATCACAAGATCGGATCTTCTGGTGATCAATAAGATTGATCTGGCACCTTATGTAGGCGCAAGTCTTGAGGTTATGGACCGTGATTCCAGAAAAATGAGAGGGGAAAGACCTTTTGTTTTCACAAACATCCGTGGTGATGAGCATGTGGACACAGTTGTGGAATGGATCAAAAAGAATGTACTCCTGGAGGATATGTAGGAAAGGTGGTTGACCAGTGGCAGAAAATAAATTCGGAAAGCTTTCCAGGCTGTCTCTGAAAACCGGCCTGCGAGATGGAAAAACGATCATAGAAGATATTGCTTTTACAGCTCCCTATAAGGTTATGAATCCTTTTCCGAAGAAAAACGGGGGAATCTCGGTAATGCCTCTGTGTGCTTCTGCAGGGATCATGGAGGGGGACAGACAGGAATTTGATTTTCTTGTGGCAGAAGGGACAGAGCTGGAATTTCTGTCTCAGTCCTTTGATAAGGTTCATAAGATGAAAGAAGGGGAGGCTGTCCGCCATGTGAAAGCCTGTGTGGAGAAGAACGCAGTTTTTTACTATTATCCTCAGCCGGTGATCCCATATGCACAGTCGGCTTTTGACAGCACCATGGAATTTGCCCTGGAGAATGAACACTCCGGGCTATTCCTGCTGGAGATCATTTCCTGCGGAAGAAAAGCTTCCGATGAGCGTTTTCAGTATCGAAGATTTTCTTCCAGAGTGAACATCCGCCGTGGCGGAAAACTGATCTACAGGGATAATACCCGCTATGAGCCGGAGAGGATGGGTATGGAAGGGATTGGCATGTATGAAGGCTACACGCATATGGCCAATATTTTCTTAAGCGCTCCGGCGAAGGATATGCAGGAAAAGATATGGGAAATCCTTGAGATGGAAAAAGAATGTGACGGTGGCGTGACAGAACTGGTTCATGGAGATCTTGCTGTCCGTATTCTGGGACAGCGGGCACAGAAGCTGCAGGAAGTGGCAGAGAAGATCAAGGCGGTGTTTGAGAATAACCGTGAGGAGACCAGGTTAGAAAACCAAAGTGAATAAGCGAGTCTGTTTTTGGAAAAAGGAGAATCTCTTATGCGGCAATGCTGTTTTATCTAAATGGCATTGTCTGGTGAGGGATTCTTTTTTTGACTGTACAGGATGTTTGTGGGAAATTATAATACAGATACAGAGTGATATTATGGCAACTCGGAAATAGTGTTTTGGAGGAAAAAAATTGAAGCAGATCGCAGATTTACACATACATTCCAGATATTCTATGGCAACAAGTAAAGACGGTACACCAGAGATGCTGGATCTCTGGGCGAGAAAAAAAGGAATCTCGCTGATCGGTACCGGAGATATGACGCATCCCGTCTGGCGGCAGGAATTAAAGGAGAAGCTGATTCCCGCAGAGCAGGGGCTGTTCCGGTTAAAAGACGAGTATGTTTTGCCGGAGGCGGGGCGTTATCCGGGAACTGCACCTAGATTTGTGCTGTCTGGGGAAATCAGTTCTATTTATAAAAAAGGCGGAAAGACGAGGAAGGTGCACAGTCTGATCCTGCTTCCCGGATTCGATGAGGCGGATGCTTTTGCCGCAAGGCTGGAAAAAATCGGAAATATTCATTCTGACGGACGTCCAATTCTGGGACTGCCCTGTCATGATCTTCTGGAAATGATGCTGGAGGTCAGCGAAGAGGGAATGTATATTCCGGCACATATCTGGACACCACATTTTTCCCTGTTCGGGGCGAAGTCCGGATTTGATACGATAGAAGAGTGTTTTGAGGAGCTGACGCCGTATATTCATGCGCTGGAGACGGGATTGTCCTCGGATCCGGTGATGAACTGGCAGATCTCTGCTCTGGATGGGTATCAGCTGGTGTCACATTCCGATGCACATTCTCCGTCAAAGCTTGGCAGGGAGGCGGATCTTCTGGATATCGAGCTTTCCTATCAGGGATTATTTCAGGCAGTACAGAGTGGCAAAGGTCTTAAAGGAACCATCGAGTTTTTCCCGGAGGAGGGAAAATATCATTATGACGGGCACCGGAAATGCGGTGTGTGCTTAAGCCCGCGGGAAGCGGAAGAATATAAGGGCATCTGTCCGGTTTGTGGAAAGAAGCTGACTATGGGCGTGGATCACAGGATCCTGCAGCTTTCTGACAGGGATGAGAGTGAGGTTTCCATGCCGGAGAGCGGACGCCCCTACGAAAGTCTGGTGCCGCTGCCCGAGGTGATCTCAGCCTGTGTGGGATTTTCCACAGCAAGTAAAAAAGTTCAGGGGCAGTATGAGCGGCTTCTTGAGAAGCTGGGAGCGGAATTTTCCATATTAAGGGAAGTGCCGGAGGAAGATATCCGGGCAGCAGGCGGTGAAGTCCTGACAGAGGGAATCCGGCGGCTGAGAGCCGGTGAGGTGGTACGGAAGCCTGGATTTGACGGAGAGTATGGAAAGATCGAGTTGTTTTGAGGAAATCTGGCAATTATAGAATTTATGATAAGAGGGAATAAAACATGAAAGAAAAAATCGGTATCATATCAGACACCCACGGTCTTCTGCGGCCGGAGGTTCTGGAAATCTTAAAGGACTGCAAATACATCCTCCACGCGGGAGATGTGAACAAAGATGAGATCCTGGATAAGCTGCGTGCCATGGGAAATCTTTATGTAGTCCGCGGAAATAATGATAAGGACTGGGCGGAAAATCTGCGGACCAGTCTTCGATTCACTATTGGTGGCGTGAGATTTTTTATGGTACACAACAAAAAAGATGTGGACTGGGAGCTTGGAGATACCCAGGTGGTAATTTTCGGGCACAGCCATAAATATTTTGAAAAAGAGATCGATGGCCGGCTGTGGCTGAACCCGGGCAGCTGCGGAAGAAGCCGTTTTGGCGGAGAAGTGACCATGGCGGTGATGACTGTGGAGGATGGAAGCTGTCAGGTGGAAAAAATAATTCTGCCGTAAATTAACGGACTTTCTGCTCATTTTTACGGGAATACGCTGGTGTATAAAAGGATTTTTTGTATTTTATGAGAAACAATCCTTGTAATTTGGGATATGGAGCGTATAATTAGAAAACGTTTAAAACAAAAAGTGGTCTTACCACTTTTGAGAACGGAGAATATAATTATCCGCTTAAAATGAGTCAGGAGGGATGAGACATGAAGTATGTACAGCAGTTCAGCATCATCCTGCTGATTTCCGTCATTGGCGAAGTGCTGAAAACCTTTCTTCCGCTTCCGGTACCGGCCAGCGTATATGGTCTGGTGATCATGCTTGTGGCACTGCTTACAGGTATCTTGAAGCTGGATCAGGTAAAAGGCGCGGCAGATTTTCTGGTTGAGATCATGCCGGTAATGTTTGTTCCGGCAGGTGCGGGACTGATCACCGCGTGGAGTACACTGAAACCGATCTGTGTGCCGGTTCTTGTTATGACGTTTATCAGTACGGTGATTGTAATGGTAGTTACGGGAAAAGTAACACAGGGAGTGATCCGAATGGGAAAGAGAGGAACTGAAAAATGATGGAATTCATAAAAAACTCCGCATTTTTCGGAGCGATGATAAGTCTGATCGCTTATGAGATCGGTCTTATCCTGAAAAAGAAATTCAAAATGGCAATCTTTAATCCTCTTCTGATCTCCATCATCTGTGTGATCGGAGTTCTTCTGATCTTCCATATTGATTATGAAGATTATAATGAAGGCGGAAAATATATCAGCTATCTTCTGACACCGGCAACGGTCTGTCTGGCAGTTCCTTTGTATGAGCAGATCCATCTGCTTAGAAAGAATCTCAAGGCAGTGGCAGTGGGAATCATTTCCGGAACTCTGGCCGGACTTTGCAGCATTCTTCTGATGTCAAAGCTGTTCGGCTTTAATCATCAGGAATACGTTACCATGCTTCCGAAATCGATCACAACAGCCATTGGAATGGGCGTTTCCGAGGAACTTGGCGGTATCGTGACGATCACAGTTGCAGTGATCATTATCACAGGAGTGCTGGGAAATATGATCGCAGAGGTTGTTTATAAGATCGCAAAGATCGAGGAACCGATCGCAAGAGGTCTTGCGCTTGGAACCTCCGCCCATGCCATCGGAACAGCAAAAGCCATGGAGCTTGGTCCTGTAGAGGGAGCCATGAGCAGTCTTGCCATCGCGGTAGCCGGTCTGCTTACAGTTATCGGTGCATCCGTATTTGCTGGAATGATGTAGAAAAGTTAAAAATCCATAGAAATAAAATGTGTGAAAGGTCTGTCGTTTACGGCAGGCTTTTTTAGTTTCGCTTTTATATAAGAAGACTCGAACGTATTTTTGTATAAAATAAACAAATGTTCGAAAAACGATTGTTTGTACCGTTTTATCGGACTTAATATACGATATAATACCAGTGAATCGAAAATATGTTTGGAAAATATGTTCGATAAATCGTGAGCCGGACATATGACAGGGAGGAAGATCTTATGTGGAATACAGAGAACAACAGGAAGGCAGTACTGGCAGATGGAAGATATGTGGAGACAGAAAGCAGGCATTCAGGGAAACAGAAGCTTTCTTCGGGCATGGCCATGATACTGGGGGCAGTTCTTACCTTGGAGATTATGATCGGCGGAGCAATGCTTTTTAATTTTGATTTCCACGGAGCAGATATCATTGCTGTTGTACTGGCTTTCATGGTATTATATTTTGCAGTAGTAGCATCACTGACGGATAAATAGGAACGGAGGAATCGGGATGCCGAGGGTTTTTAACCAGAAAATAAAAATTTTATATCTTATGCGTGTTTTTCTGGAACAGACCGATGAAGAACATCCCATGTCAGTGAAGGAGCTGATTACCTATCTTAATAATCTGGGGATCAGCGCAGAGCGGAAGACCGTGTATGATGATATTGAGACGCTGCGGAATTTCGGAATGGATATCCTGAATCGCAGGGAGAAACCGGCAGGGTTTTATCTGGCCAGCCGGGAATTTGAGCTTCCGGAGCTGAAGCTATTGGTAGATGCAGTGCAGTCCTCCAGATTTATCACCAGCAGGAAATCCCGACAGCTGATCGGGAAGCTGGAGAGTCTTGCCAGTGTTTATGAGGCGAGACAGCTGCGGCGGCAGGTTTTTGTGGAGAACCGGATCCGCACCATGAATGAGAGTGTATATTATAGTATTGATGAGATCCAACGGGCGCTGAACGAAGACAGGCAGATCTCTTTTCAGTACTGTGAATGGACTGTGGAGAAGGAATTACGGCTGAAGAAGAACGGGGAACGTTACCTGGTCAGTCCATGGGGACTGGTATGGCAGAATGAGAATTACTATCTGGTTGCCTACGATGAGAAATGCGAAAAGGTGAAGCATTACAGAGTAGATAAGATTTTGCAGATACAGATCGAGAACCAGCCCCGCGATGGTAAGGAGATCTTTAAGAATTATGATACAGGAGAGCTGACATCCAGAACCTTCGGGATGTTTGGCGGCAGAGAAGAAACGATATGTCTGGAGGCACATAACCGGCTGGTGGGAGTTGTGTTGGATCGTTTTGGCAGAGATATTATGATACACAGGAAGGATTCGGAACATTTCAAAACGCTGATTCGTGTAAACGTCAGCGGTCAGTTTTTTGGCTGGATAGCCAGTCTTGGACCGGATGCTGTAATCGCGTCACCGGAGGAGGTGCGCGAGGAGTACCGGGAATTTCTTGAGAAAAGTCTTTCTAATTACAAATGATAAATAATAAATAATAACAGATTACAGGCAATTTTCATATCAGATATACAGGAATGATAGGGGAATTGCCTTTGTGATAACGGTTTTTGATAATATAAATGAGAAAAAATGAATAACAATGACTCTGGAAATACAAAATTGATATGGAAGATATATGTAAAAAAGATAATAGACATCGCGACGTTTAAGTGCTATAATAGCTCACGTCTCTTAGAAGGGAACATTTTGCCGATAGAAAAAACGGCGGAACATGGACGGTGAAGATATGACTGTAAAAGCAAGAATGCTGAAGCTTCTGGAGCAGCACGAGAATGAGCTGATATCCGGAGAAGCGGCAGCAGCAGAACTGAATTGCACAAGGGCAGCCATCTGGAAAGCTGTGAAATCCCTTCGGGAAGAGGGATATACCATAGAAGCAGGACCAAACAAGGGTTATGTGCTTCGGGGTGGCAGCCGGTTATCCGAAGAAGGGATACGGCTTTACCTTGAGCATCCGGATGTATCGGTAAAGATATACCGGGAACTGGATTCTACGAACAGAGCAGCCAGGGAGGCTGCATTTTCCGGAGAAGCAGGTCATGGTGCACTGATACTGGCACGCAGACAGAAAAGCGGAAGAGGCCGCAGAGGCCGGAGTTTTTATTCCCCTGAAAATGCAGGAATCTATATGAGTATCGTTCTAAGACCAGAGCGGACTTTAAAGGAGGGACTCCTGATCACAACGTCAGCAGCAACTGCGGTACATCGTGCAGTGAAGAAGATCTGCGGGATCGACCTGGGTATTAAATGGGTCAACGATCTGTACTTTCATGATAAGAAAGTATGCGGGATACTGACAGAGGCTTCCACAGATTTTGAGAGTGGAAACATAGAGTTTGCGGTCGTTGGAATCGGACTGAATCTGTATCAGCCGGAGGGAGGCTTTCCGGAGAATATACAGGAAACAGCCGGAGCATTGTTTGGAAGCAGGAAGGAAGCGGAACATATAAACTGTAGTCTTCTTGTGGCGGAGATCGTCAATCAGCTTCTTGTGGAAGTGGAAACTCCGGAACTTTCCAGAGAATATACAGAAAATAATATCATTCCTGGAAATATGATCGTCATTACAGACGGACAGCGTACACGTGAGGCTTATGCGAAAGAGATCGCCTCTGATGGGCGTCTGCTTGTAAGAGAACAGGATGGCTCAGAAACCCTGCTTTCTTACGGGGAAGTATCTGTACGCAAAAAGTCCGAATAGGAACTGTCAGTACTGAATTGTCTATTTTGTATAAAAAAAACATTCTTTTTTGTGCAAAACAGGCAAAAATAATATTGACATTCTGGAAATGCGGAGTAAAATAAAGTCAACTACAAGGCGTGGTCATACCAATTATAAAAAGATGCGATCAGCGCCAAGAGAAAAGGAGGGAGAAAAACGGGAGATTTATCAAGTACACTGGCAGAAGAACTAAACAGTAAGACAGCCTTCACCATTCCGGCGTTTGGTGGAATACCAATTGCAGAATGCGTGGTAGTCACATGGGTCATCATGGCGGTTCTTGTGATTCTGTCTCTGATCTTAGTTCGGAATCTCAGTGTGGAAAATCCGGGTAAGAAGCAGCTGCTTCTGGAGACCGGGGTAAGTTTTCTTCAGGATTTCTTCATGGGTATCCTTGGAGAAGAAGGCAAACAGTATGTGCCTTATTTGATGTCAACCGTAATTTACATCGGAATAGCCAATATCGCAGGCGTATTTGGTTTTACACCACCAACGAAGGACATGAACGTTACCATTGCGCTGGCGCTGATGAGCATTATTCTGATCGAGTATGCAGGCTTTCATAAAAGGGGACTGAAGGGTTTCCTGAAAAGCTTTGCGGAGCCGGTTCCGATCATGCTTCCGATCAACATTCTGGAAATAGCGATCAGACCTACATCTCTCTGCATGCGGTTGTTCGGTAATGTTCTGGGAAGCTTCGTAGTTATGAAGCTGCTGGAGTTTGTTTGTCCGGCCATTCTTCCCATACCATTCAGCCTGTATTTTGATTTCTTCGACGGATTCATACAGGCGTATGTATTTGTATTCTTAACATCCTTGTTCATTAAGGAAGCAATTGAGTAGTGAAGCGGAAGATCCGCTTGATCTAAAAATGAAAAAAATGTATTTTACAGGAGGAAAAAACTATGTTAATCGCAATTGGTGCAGCTATCGCAGTTCTTACAGGTATTGGAGCAGGTATTGGTATCGGTCTTGCAACATCTAAAGCAGTAGAAGCTATCGCAAGACAGCCAGAGGCAGAGAGCAAGATCAGTAAAGCACTTCTTCTTGGATGTGCTCTTGCAGAGGCAACAGCTATTTACGGTTTCGTAATCGGTCTTCTGATCATCATCATGCTTGGCTAATAGGTAAAGACGAGATACTAATTCAGGATTAAGAGAGGCAGGTGGACCAGGTGATTAAAATTGATATCAACCTTGTCTTTACTATTATAAACCTGATCGTTCTTTATCTTTTAATGAAGAAGTTCCTTTTCGGCCCGATCATTGGTGTTATGGAGAAGAGAAAAGCCATGATCGATGAGCAGTTTGCTTCAGCAGAGAAGACAACCACTGAAGCAAACCAGCTGAAAGGACAGTATGAGGATGCACTGAAATCTGCGAAGGAGGAATCCTTCAGTATTGTAGAGCAGGCTAAGGACGAGGCAAAAGTACAGGCAGACAGCATCGTGAAGAGAGCTAATGATCAGGCTGGTCAGATTCTTGAGAAAGCAAGAAGAGATATCAGCACTGAGCAGGAAGCTGCTATGAAAGCGATGGAAGGCAAAGTGGCTGAGCTGGCAATGGATGCAGCATCCAGAATCATGGGAAAAAAGAACGACGAAGCACAGGATATGTCCCTATATGACCAGTTTTTAGAAGGAGCAGGTGATCCTCATGACAGAGACGTCCATTAATTATGCAAAAGCATTATACGGTCTTTCTGTCCCGGGGGAGGCAATCTGCGAAACAGGAAGGATTTTTAAGAATACACCTGAGATAGGTAAGATGCTTGAAAATCCACTTGTTTCCCTCAAAGAAAAAGAACAGGTAATAGAGCGGATTTTTCCGCAGGAAATGAAGAGCTTTCTTAAAGTAACGTGTAAGTATCAGAAGATTGACAGAATCGGAGAGATCCTTGAAGCTTATGATGCTTACAGCCGGGAACAGAAAGGAATTCTCAAGGCAGAGCTTCTTTATGTAACACGTCCTGCCGAAGAGCAGGAAAATAAGATGAAGGAGTTTCTCCGTAGCCAGTTTTCTGCCAGAGAAGTGGAACTTACCCTTACAGAGGATAAAAGCCTTGTAGGTGGATTTGTTCTCAGGGCAGGAGATCGTGAGTACGACTGGAGCCTCATCGGACGTTATAAGAAACTGAAACAGAAATTAACCCGGAGGTGAAATTGAATTGGGTGCAATAAATCCAGATGAAATCATTTCGATTCTCAAGGAAGAAATAAAGAACTATGACGAAATCAGCAAGGACCAGGAAGTAGGCACTGTCATCTCCGTGGGAGATGGTATCGCAACTGTTTATGGCATCGATCATGCCATGTACGGTGAGGTCGTGACCTTCGAGAATGGTCTGAAAGGTATGGTACAGGATGTCCGTGCCAACAGCATGGGATGTATTCTTTTCGGAAAGGATACAGGAATCAAGGAAGGCACCAAGGTTGCCAGAACTGGCAAGCAGGCAGGTATTCCGGTAGGGGATAAATTTATCGGAAGAATCGTGAACGCACTTGGTGAGCCTATTGATGGAAAGGGAGAGATCCAGGCAGAGGAATACCGCCCGATCGAGAACCCGGCTCCTGGAATCATCGACCGTAAGTCTGTAACTGTACCTCTGGAAACAGGAATCCTTTCCATTGATTCCATGTTCCCGATCGGCCGTGGACAGCGAGAGCTGATCATCGGCGATAGACAGACAGGTAAAACATCCATCGCAACCGATACGATCATCAACCAGAAAGGTAAGGATGTGATCTGTATCTATGTTGCCATCGGACAGAAAGCTTCTACCGTTGCAAAGGTAGTTTCCAATCTTGAAAAATACGGTGCAATGGAGTATACAACTGTATTCTCCGCAACAGCCAGCGACTGTGCACCGCTTCAGTATATTGCTCCTTATGCTGGTACTGCTCTTGCAGAGTATTTCATGTATCAGGGTAAAGACGTACTGATCGTATATGATGATCTTTCCAAGCATGCAGTGGCATATCGTGCATTGTCACTTCTGCTTGAGCGTTCTCCGGGACGTGAGGCATATCCTGGTGACGTATTCTACCTTCATTCCAGACTTCTGGAGCGTTCCAGCCGTCTGAGTGAAGAGGCAGGCGGCGGATCCATTACGGCACTTCCGATCATTGAGACACAGGCCGGTGATGTATCTGCATACATTCCTACAAACGTAATTTCCATCACAGATGGTCAGATCTTCCTGGAAAGTGATCTGTTCTTCTCAGGTATGCGTCCGGCAGTCAATGTTGGTCTTTCCGTATCCCGTGTTGGTGGTGCTGCACAGACCAAGGCTATGAAGAAAGCTTCCGGTAGTGTACGTATCGACCTGGCACAGTACAGAGAGATGGAAGTGTTCACCCAGTTCAGTTCAGATCTGGATGAGGCTACAACTGCACAGCTGAAATACGGAAGCTGTCTGATGGAGCTTCTGAAACAGCCGCTCTGCAGCCCGTTAAGTCTTCATCAGCAGGTAATTACTCTCTGCGTTGCGACTCACAAGCTGATGGTAGATGTAGAAAAGAAAGAGATCAAGAAATATCAGAAGGATCTTCTGGAGTACTTTGATAATGTATATCCTGAGATCGGCAAAGAGATCGAGACTACAAAGCAGCTCTCTGATGAGCTTGTAGAGAAAATCGTAAAGGCGGCAGAAGAATTCAGAGATAAGAGCAGGTAGGTGTTGATATGGCAAATGCAAAAGAAATACAGACTCGTATGAAAAGCATTCAGGACACCATGAAGATCACCAATGCGATGTACATGATTTCTTCTTCCAAGATGCAGAAGGCCAAGAAGATCCTGCAGGACACGGAACCATATTTCTATAATATGCAGGCTGCCATTGCCAGGATCCTCCGTCATATGCCGGATATCCAGCATCCTTTTTTCAGTGAGCGTCATCTTGTTCCGAAAGAAGAAAGAAAAGTAGGAACTATCGTCATTACAGGCGATAAAGGTATGGCTGGTGCATACAATCATAATGTACAGAAAATGACAGAAGACTTCATGGAAGAAGTACCGGGACATCATAAACTGTATGTCCTGGGTATGGTAGGGCGTCAGTATTTCGGCAAGAGAGATGTGGACATGGACGGTAGTTTCCACTATACTGTGCAGAAACCGACCATGCACAGAGCACGCCTTATCACTGAAGAGATCGTACGGGCATTTCTGGAAAGAGAGCTGGATGAGATTCACATTGTTTATACACAGATGCAGAATGCAATGGCAATGGAGAATGTGAATATGCAGCTTTTACCGCTGAAAAAAGCTGATTTTAAAATGGGTCAGGTTCCGGCAGATATCTATCAGGAGGAGATTGTGTTATCTCCGTCTGCAGATGTGCTTCTGGATACCATGATCCCGAACTACCTTACAGGTGTGATCTATGGATGTCTTGTAGAGGCATATGCCAGTGAGAACAATGCGAGAATGACAGCAATGCAGTCCTCTACAGATAATGCGAAGGCGATGCTGAAGGATCTTTCCATTCAGTACAACCGTGCACGTCAGGCTGCGATCACGCAGGAGATCACAGAGGTTATCAGCGGTGCTAAAGCACAAAAAAGGAAGTGATGACTATGAATAAAGGTAAGATTGTACAGGTTATGGGACCTGTTGTAGACGTTGTTTTTGAAGACGGACAGCTTCCTGATATCAAGGATGCCCTTGAAGTAGAAAACAACGGTAAGAGATGCGTTATGGAGGTGTCCCAGCACCTTGGAAATAATATCGTACGCTGCATTATGCTGGGAGCCAGTGAGGGCCTGCAGCGAGACAGAGAAGTAACAGCTACCGGAAGTGGTATCAAGGTTCCGGTTGGAGATAAAACACTTGGTCGTCTGTTCAATGTTCTCGGAGATACCGTAGACGGCGGAGAATCCCTGGACGGAGAAGAGCATTGGGTCATCCACCGTGATCCGCCTTCATTCGAAGAGCAGAAACCGGCTGTAGAGATTCTGGAAACAGGTATCAAGGTTATCGACCTTCTTGCGCCATATGCTAAAGGTGGTAAGATCGGTCTGTTCGGTGGTGCCGGTGTTGGTAAGACAGTTCTTATTCAGGAGCTGATTCAGAACATCGCAACTGAGCATGGCGGATATTCTATTTTTACCGGTGTCGGAGAGCGTTCCCGTGAAGGTAATGACCTTTGGACCGAGATGAAAGAATCAGGCGTTCTCGAGAAGACAGCCTTAGTGTTCGGACAGATGAACGAGCCGCCTGGAGCACGTATGCGTGTTGCCGAGACAGGACTTACTATGGCAGAGTATTTCCGTGATCAGGAGCACAGAGACGTACTTCTTTTCATTGATAATATCTTCCGTTTTGTACAGGCAGGATCTGAGGTTTCCGCTCTGCTTGGACGTATGCCGTCCGCAGTAGGATATCAGCCTACACTGGCAACTGAGATGGGTGAGCTTCAGGAACGAATCGCATCCACCAAGGAAGGATCTGTTACATCTGTACAGGCTGTATATGTACCGGCCGATGACTTAACTGACCCGGCTCCGGCAACAACATTCGCCCATCTGGATGCAACAACCGTTCTTTCCCGTAAGATCGTTGAGCAGGGTATTTATCCGGCTGTAGACCCACTTGAGTCTACTTCCCGTATCCTGGAGGCAGATATTGTCGGTGAGGAACATTACGAAGTAGCACGTAGAGTACAGGAGATTCTTCAGAAATATAAAGAGCTGCAGGACATCATTGCTATTCTTGGTATGGAAGAGCTCTCAGAGGAAGATAAGCAGACTGTATTCCGTGCAAGAAAGATCCAGAAATTCCTTTCCCAGCCATTCCATGTAGCTGAGAACTTTACCGGTATCAAAGGTAAATACGTACCGCTGAAAGAGACGATCCGTGGATTCAAGGCAATCATTGATGGTGAGATGGATGAGTATCCGGAGAACGCATTCTTCAACGTCGGAACCATTGACGATGTAATTGCAAAAGCAAAAGCCGAGGAGAACCGGCAGTAAGGAGCGGCTATGAGTGAGACATTTGGCCTGGAGATCTATGCCAGTAATAAACGGGCTTATGCAGGACGTGCTCAGAAGCTTGTAATCCCGGCTGTAGATGGTGAGGAAGGATTCCTTGCTCACCATGCCAATGTGGTAGCAGCGATCATTCCGGGAGAGATGCGTTTTGAGGATGCAGAAGGCAAGGAGCATGTTTTTGCTGTGAGCAGCGGATTTGTTGAGATGATCAACAACCGTGCCAAGCTGTTCTGCCTCAGTGTAGAGAGTCCGGAGGAGATCGATATCCGCCGTGCCCAGGAAGCAAAGGATCGTGCAGAAGAGCAGCTTCGCCAGAAACAGAGCATCATGGAATATCACAGAAATCAGCTGGCTCTTGCAAGAGCGATGACACGTCTTAAGGTTACACATAAGCAGTAAATAGTTAAAATTATAAATACAAAAAACACCTTTTAGGTGCTATACTGTTTATACAGAAAGCATGTAAAGGGTGTTTTTTTATAAGAAAAAGAAGGGGAAAAGAAAATGAATAGAAAAAAGATGAAAAAGCTTATGGGAAGCTGTCTGTTGCTGTTAAGTCTGATGCTGATTTCTACATTTTCAGTAAGCGCAGCAACGAAAAATCCAACAAAGGTCAATCTTAGAATAGGAAGCAGCAGACAGAATGTTTACAAATCCTATGATGTTACAGGAGACAGCAAGGTAGATCAGTTTAACATTGCACTTGGACTGAATGGTAAGATTGACAAGAAGGACAGCAACGGATATTACAACAATATTTTTATCAGTATCAATGATAAAACATACATCATGAAATCAGCAACTTATTTCTATGGTGCAAAAGCCAGTCTCTATACACTGGCAAATGGTAAACCGTATCTTTATATTGATGCGATAACAGATAATGATTATCATGCAGTATGTGGACTTTTTAATTACGATAAAAGTAAGAAGAAAATGGTAACAGCTGTTAATTTTACGACATTATTTAACGGATATGCCGCACGCTGCAGTGGCGATATTGTAAAGATCAGTGGAAATACAATAAAAGTTCGCTATGGACTGATGTGCTATTCTCTCGGTGGATGTACAATCACTTATAATTATACATACAAAAATGGAAAATTATTACGTACATCCTACTACGGAACTCTTGTGAATATTTCCAAAGGACAGCACCTGACGAAACTTCTTACTGCAAAAAGGACTCTGACAGCTTACAAAGCTCCGGGAACTACCCAGAAAGCCTTTACGATCAAAAAAGGTGCTCCAGTGAAGATCATGCAGGTCTGGAGAAAAGGTAACAGTATGTACATTAAGCTTATGTACGGCGGCAGCTATGGATGGATCAAAGCAGCAACTGCCAATACATCACAGCAGTTTTCAGATGTAGTGTATGCAGGCTGAGAATCATAACTGACTGAAAGTAAATATAATAAAACACCCTTAAAATAAAAAACGCTATCAGTAATCTGCAGAACTGAATGTATATTCAGTGTATTACAGAGAGGGCTGATAGCGTTTTTTATTGAATTAAGTAAGTCTCATGCCGGATTGCAAATATCCGCTGGACTTGTGTGGCTGCAATATTTATTGTAATGAGGAATCTGGAGTATTTTCTTTATCAGAGGTATCATCGTTTTTATGAGCAGCTTCTGTACGGGAAGTTGGAACAACATTTCCAGGGAGAGCTTCAGCAGAATTTCCGGCTGTCTGGTCAGGGGCAGTATTAACGTCAGAATCTGCTGGCTGCTGATAAGGCCGGTACGGTTCCCAGTAATGTTCATCTTTATCTGACCCATCCTCGCTCAGGTTTTTCTTCTGCTGGGAAAGAAGATAAACACCGGCAGCAATGATACCTGCGGCAATGACCATCTGTGGAAGACCGTGACAGATCTCATATACATAGTCAGCAAATTTATTCGGTACGATGATGCACAGGAGACTTGAAAAACGGCTCCACAGAATGCTGACACCGAAGATGATCAGAATCCATGCAGTGAGGGAACGATGCTGCTTGAGAAGCGTTCCGACATCACCGGAAAGCTGATCCATATGAAGAATGTAATTATCTTCTACAGAATAAAACTCATCCTCAGAAAGTGACTTCAGGTTATGAACATTGAAGAAACTGTAAAACCATACGATCGGCAGGATCATAGTGAGCCATCCCATACCGGATATGGAAGCCAGAGCAATGGAACCCCAGAACAGCGTCATAATGCTGATTCCCTGTTTTTTGAATCCCATGTACATTTCCCCGGCACCGGGGATCAGAGAAAAAATAAATACCCAGAAACCATGTTTTTGTTTTTTCATATATTATTTGCCTCCGTTTATAATTTTATTCGTAAGTTCACCGAGATTATCACTGATCTTCCGGGAATTTGCGGAAAGATGAATGCCTACCTGGTTTGAGAATCGATTTAATTCGGAACCGATATTAAAGGACGAAGAAATTTTTGTCTGCGTCTCCGGTGTTGGTTTTAAAGCAGTAAAATCTGCCTGTGATACAGAAAAAAGCATGATCAGAGCAATACCCATTCCAACTGCTGTACGAAGTCCGGCACAAAACAGGTTCATCCAGTAAGCAGTTTCGTGGATTTTTCTGGAAGCTCTGATTTCCGGTGAGGAAGCTTTTTTGAGGATTTCTGCCTGCAGGTAAGATGGTGCACGTTCGGAAACGGTATTTTCATCTTGAAGCAGCTGATCCAGACAGAAATCACATTGCTCCATATGTTTCAGAAACCGTGTCATTTCTTCGGTATTCATAGTTCCGTTCTGAAATTTTTTTAGTTCGTTATCAGTTACATGCATCTAATCACTCCTTTCCAGCAGTGCCTTTAACATGGAGCGGGCACGGTAGATCTGCGTCTGTATGGTTTTTGTATTTTTGTTTTGGGCTTCTGCGATTTCTGAAGCGGTTTTTTCTTCACAGAAATGAGCGGTAGCCACTTCCTTATAGGGACTTTTCAGATTAGAGCACAGACTGCGGATTCGATTCTGAAAATCTTTATCCAGACAGGTTTCTTCAGGAGATGCCTCGTTGTCATGGAGTTGATTGAAATAAGTGTCCTCAGTAGGAATGGTACGTCTGCCCGCAGCTTTGAGATGATCCAGACATTTGCGGACTGCGATCTTGCTGAGCCAGGCCTTTTCGTAGGTACCGTCAAAACGGGACAGATTTTTGTAAGCGGAAAGAAAAACATCCTGGGTCAGATCCTCAGCATCAAACGGATTGCCTACAGATTTCAGACAGATCGAATATATTAAATTTTGATAAGTGTGGATCAGGTATTCCAGATATTCTTCCCGTGAGATATAATCAGCTCCTTTCTCTTCCCGTTCACCTATTATAACGCGGGAGTCAGAAGAAAGACTTCAGCTTTTTTACAAAAAAATAGGAATTTTTATAGCAGGGTCGGAAAAATTGTTCTATACTATTAACGAAAAAAAGGAACAGCGACAGAAAGCGAGGATGAGACAGATGACAGAGACGAGACGCTTATATTACGAAGATGTATATAAAAAAGAATTTACGGCAAAGGTTCTGGAATGCAGGGAAGCGAAAAAAGGCTTTCACATTATTCTGGATGAGAGTGCTTTTTACCCGGAGGGTGGCGGACAGCCAAGTGATACCGGATATCTGAATGATGCAAAGGTCAGCGAAGTACATGAAAAAGACGGGGAGCTTCTTCATTATACAGATAAACCGCTGGAGCCGGACAGCGAAGTGACAGGAAAGATTGACTGGGCAAAGCGATTTGACCTGATGCAGCAGCACTCCGGTGAGCATATGGTCAGTGGCCTGATCCATGCGGCTTATGGTTATGATAACGTAGGCTTCCATATGGGAAGTGATACGATCACAGTAGATCTGAATGGTCCTTTGGATGAAACACAGCTGGCAGAGATCGAGCAGAAGACCAATGAGAAGATCTGGGAGGATTTCGAGGTAAAAATCTTATATCCGACACCAGAGGAACTGGAAAAAATTGATTACCGCAGCAAAAAAGAGCTTACAGGACAGGTACGTATCGTGGAGTTTCCAGGTGTGGATATCTGTGCATGCTGCGGAACACATGTGACACATACCGGAGAGATCGGTATGGTGAAGCTCCTTTCTGTGGAAAAATTCCGCGAGGGTGTCCGAATTGAGATGATCTGCGGAAAACGTGTTCTCGATTATCTCAACATGGTCAATGAACAGAATCATCAGATTTCAGTGAAGCTTTCTGCAAAAATGGACAAGACTGCCCAGGCTGTATCCCGACTTCAGGAAGAGAATTTCCGTCTGAAAGGTCAGGTAGGACAGCTGGTAGACGATATGTGCAAAAAAGAAGCAGAGCGTTATGCAGGAAGTGGCAGTGTGTTGATCTTTATGGACGGGCTTGACGCAGACAGTGTGCGTAAGCTGGCAGATGCAGTGACACAGACCTGTGCCGGATGCTGTGCGGTATTTTCCGGAAATTCGGACGGAACCTATAAGTATGCAATGGGTGAAAAGGATGGAGATCTCCGTCAGTTTACCAAGGATATGAATGCTGCATTAAATGGACGTGGCGGTGGAAAACCGTTCTTTGTGCAGGGGTCTGTACAGGCAACGGAGAAAGAAATTCGAAGATTTTTTGAGCAGTGATGGAAATGTTTGGAGAATGTCATGCACATATATTTCTCAATGGATATGACTACAGAAAAGCTGTTGAGGAACAGAAAAATGGTCCAAGGGACGAACTGATACGTTTACATCTGGAAGAATACCGGAAAAGAGGAATTCGTTTTGTACGGGACGGAGGAGACCATTATGGCGTATCGAAGCGCACGGCCGAGCTGGCACAGGAATATGGAATCGATTACCGTACGCCGGTTTTTGCCATTTATAAAGAAGGCCATTATGGCAGGATCGTGGGAAAAAGCTTCTCAAATATGAAGGAATATCACAGAAGAGTTTTGGAAGCAGCAGAAGCGGGCGCAGATTTTATCAAGATCATGACGACCGGTTTGCTGGATTTCTCGGATCATGGAAAGATCACGGGAACACCTCTGGAAGTTTTGAAAGTAAAAGAAATGGTACATATTGCCCATGAGGAAGGTTTTGCTGTGATGAGCCACACCAATGGTATATATGGTGTGCAGGCGGCTATAGAGGCTGGTGTTGACAGTATTGAGCATGGGAATTATATGAATAAAGAAACGCTCACTATGCTGGCAGACAGTAACAGTGTGTGGGTGCCTACACTTGTAACTGTCCGGAATCTGATGGGCTGTGGAAGATTCGAGGATGCAGTTTTAAGAACAATCACTGAGACCGGAGAACGGAATCTTAAGATGGCTTTTGAGAAAAAAATCCACGTAGCTGTGGGAAGTGACGCCGGTGCATACCGGGTTCTGCACGGCAAGGGTGTGGAGGATGAGTGCAGAGCCTTTTTTGACATACTGGGTGATACACCGGAGGTACGAAGATGGATGGAAGACGGAGAAAAAAGAATCCGGAACGTCTTCCGTCACGGGTCTTCGAATTTAATACAGGAATAAATATTGGAGGTGCGGGATTTCGCAGGGTTAAAAGTGACCTTGAGATCCGCACCTTTTTCCATTGCACTGGAAGAAAGATCCTGAGCGTTTTCACGGTCACAGAGGATATTCACACCATCATAGGTCTGGATCAGCACTGTGTTGGCAGTTGTTCCGAGGATGGTGCCGGTCACGGTGGAAGTAATATTGCGGACGGAAAGCGTATCGGGATCTTCGCCTGTGATACCGCGGATTTTCATGCCGCTTGTGGATTCGCTGTTAAATTTACCAGTATAAATGATATTTACATAGGAACCGGGAGCCATGCCGCCTTTAAAATATACGGGAGCAGAAGAAAGCGGGATGTTAAGCTCGGAACCGGTAGTCTGTGGAATAACGGTCATGGTATTTGTGCTGACACTTACGATCCGGGCACGAAGATGGTGTTCTTTTTTCTTCGGTTCCGGAGATGGTGTCGGAGTTGCCTCGGGAACATTCAGAGGTTCTGTATCAGAAACGCTGATCACTTTGGTAAAGCTTCCGTCGTATTGTTTGTCATCGACCATAGAGGTATTGATGAATTTGCCGCGGAAATGAACATAGACCCATCTGCCAGCCTTGATGCCTTTTTTGTAGTACTGATTTACACCGGTTACAGGGAATGTTACGGTGTTACCCTTCTCTGTTACCATAACAAGCGCATTAGCTGTGAGTTTTTTTATTTTTCCCTTCAGGGTGCGGTCTTCCAGAGGGGTTTCGTTGTGATACTGATCGGTTACTTTTACAGGGGAGATCGTGCTGATATCTGTTCCGGAAAGCTGTCCCTCGTAAATCACGCTGACATTATCGCTGAGAACGATGCCATATTTGCACTCCAGTCTTGTCTGTGAAACATCGAAAACATAGGTTTCACCGTTGCTGGAAATCGTAAGATTTGTTCCGTCAAAGTCCTGAAGACTGCCGGAAATCTCATCCATATAAACACGTTCTTCCTGAGAAGAAGCCTGTTCATCCTGACCGGAAGCCTGTGAAGCAGCAGTGTCTGAAATTTTGTCCTGAAGGGAAATAATATGATCATCAACATGATCGATGCTACAGCCGCCCGCAAAAAGAGAGAGGCCGAGAATCATACATGCAGCAGAGAGTTTTTTCATTTGTTTGTGTCCTCCGACCTGGAATAACGGTCAGTCCTGTTTTTCTGTAGAGCTATGGGATTCCGGTACCGGTGCAAAATCAAAGATCTGGCGAAAAGAATCCCATTGCTCACGGCTGTCTATTCCATGGTTGATCAGGCCGGTGCATTCAGTACAGGCATTAGTATCCAGATAATTCTTATAATAAATATGATAGGGATTTTTGTCGTTTGTTTCCTGTGGATCGTTCATCTGATAGGTCTCCTTATATTTGATAAGGATTAGTATATGAAGACAGGAAAGATATTATGTAAGATACAGGTATTATAGCAAAAAGAAATCGGGATTTCTACAGGGATTTACAGAAAATCCCTGTAATTATTGATGAGGCGGCCGGTTTACTGAAAACGTGTTCCCATAGGCTGGACGCGGAACCAGTAAGTATAAAAATAGCGAAAACCAAGAGAGTGGTACAGTTTTTCTGCGGAATCGTTATTTTTTACAACCTGAAGATAAGCATGGCTTGCACCTCTTTTTTTGCCTTCGCGAAGAAGTCCTGTGCAGATCTGGCGCGCATAGCCTCTGCGTCGGTAATCCTCCCGCACATGAATCGCGTAGATACCGATATAGTCACGATCCAGAATACCAAGACCGGTGGCAATGATCTGACCGTTTTTTGTGATGGAGGCACAGACAGTTTCCTTGAGAATCGCGCGGTACATGGACGGAACGACACTTCTGTGTACAGGATTCGTGGTTCCCTTGAGGTCAAAAAGACTGTGAATCCAGAAATCAGGGATCTCATTGGTAAAAAGAACATCTGTGACAGGGGCATCCAGGACTGCATCATCCAGATCAACGGTCATAACATTGGTAACGTGTTGGATTGAGTAGCCGCGGTTTTCCAGCATATAGTCAAAATCAGAAGAAACAAGAGGGCTGATCTTGAAGATCGCGGGAGTTCCGAGACGCCGATAGACCTGCTCGCAGTAGGGGATTTTTTCCCGCCATGGGAGAGTGGAGGTGCCGAACTGCTCCACACTGTTGGTTCTGTGTGTATAAAAATAAGAAAAACGGAGGATCCAGCCATCGTAAAGCTCCATTTTATGAGATGGCCATGCGTTCAGTGACATATCCTCGATTTTTTTGATTGCTTTTTCCATAGTATGATATCACCTTTCTGATGTAATTGACGAATAAAGTTTCCCGGCAAGTATCTGGTGACCACGTGGTGTGAGATGAATCCCATCCGTGGTTATGGAATCTGCACCGGAACGGGAGGCTTCCTGAGCCAGGGCATCCTGCAACGGGACAAAAACAGCTCCATGCTTCTGGCTGATCTTTTGGATCTGACCGGACATTTGTAAAAGAAGTGGTTTCCAGGCAGCGTAATATTGTGGACACGAAAAGATAAACGGTTCCAGAAAAAAGAGCCTGCGGTATCGGGCACCGGTATTTTTTCTGTCAGAAAGCAGACGGGCAAGCTGTTCGTACTGCTCAGAAAATTTCTGCATCAGAAGCTGCTGCTGTCCGGATGTGCGGCGGGTGTTCATCATAATGCCAATGTCGTTGATTCCAATAAGAACTGTGATGATATCAGGATCGGTCGCCTGAAGCCAGGAAGGAGCATGATGCAAAAGCTTCTCCAGGGTAAGGCCGTCGATTCCTTTGTTTATAACAGAAAAATTCTGACTGGTATCTGAAAGCATCCGGGAAAGTTCTTTCACATATCCGTTTCCCAGCGGATTAGGAAAGAAAAGCCGGCCGCAGTCTGTAATGCTGTCGCCCAGGCATAAAAGCTGAGTCATAGGAGTTCCTTCTTTCGCATTTTGTGATTTGATAGTAGCACTTACAACCACTGTGGTCAAGCGCATGAAATCCCGGAAAATGCGTAAAAAACGAATAAACATGAAAAACATGAAATTTTTTAAAAAAAATTAAAAAAAGTACTTGCATTTTGAAAGAAAGTGTTATATACTAACGAAGTCGGTTGAGGGAAACAACAAAAAACGAAATCAAACGACAGAAACAAATGAATATGGCCAGTTGGTCAAGGGGCTAAGACGCCGCCCTCTCACGGCGGAAACACGGGTTCGATTCCCGTACTGGCTACTAAGCGAAAGCAGTTGGAAGTCGCATTCCTACTGCTTTTTTCGTTGCCTGGAAAAACGTGAAATATGCAGGTGTAATCAAAACAAATGTTCCGGATTGCTTTTGCGGAGAATTTCAGGGCGTGTCAGAATTTGTCGAACGAAAATGCTGGACAAAGCGCAGACAGACATCTATAATAAATTTTACCAGAGATCTTCTGGTATCGATCACCGCCAGATCAGGCGGGAATTTCCACTTTTATTATAACTGAATCATTATTTTTGTGGGAAGGGGGCGCGTATGTCTTTTTACAGAGCTTTACCCGTGGTAATTTCTGCAATGGCAGTCTGGATGGACTTTAAGAGTGCATCGGTGGACAATGGCTGGATTCTTTTTTCTTTTGTGACAGGATTTCTTATTCAGTTTACAGAAAAAGGTCTGAGAGGTGGATTTGTATTTCTGGCAGGAGCTTCGACTCCGGTTATCATTCTTGGGATATTATTTATATTCCGGATGCTTGGTGCCGGGGATATCAAGCTTTTATGTGCACTTGGTGGGATCATGGGTCCACGGACAGTTGCAGAATGTATTTTTTATTCGTTGCTTGCAGGAGCAGGCATTTCTATGGCAATTCTTATTTCTACAGGCGGTATCCGCCAGAGATTCCTTTATTTTTTTCGGTATATGAATGAATTTTATGTGACAGGGGAAATGCATCCTTATTACAGGAAGGGAACAGAATTTCCGGAAAATTTTCATTTTACGGTACCGATATTCTTAAGCGCAGTGCTTTATGCAGGAGGTGTGTATTGAAGAAAAACATATTTGCAGTCTGTGATCTGGAAGTAGATTATGCTTTTAACTTTATGGACTATCTGAACCAAAAGAAGAATCTTCCCTTTGAGATTCAGGCATTTACCACGGCGGAGAGTCTGATCGCCTACGGAAAAGAAAATCATATTGAGTTGCTGCTGATTTCTGATAAGGCGATGAGGAGAGAAGTTCGTGAGCTTGGAATCGGAAAGATCATTATTCTTTCGGAAGGAGTACATCCGCCGGAACTGGATCAGTATTCAAGTGTGTACAAATATCAGTCATCTTCTGATGTAATACGGGAAGTGATGGCCTGCTATGGAGAAGAGAAAGCACTGAATCCGGTGGATTTTCCTGCATTAAAAAAGACAATGGATATTATAGGTGTTTATTCACCGCTTGGCAGATGTCTGAAAACCTCTTTTGCGCTTGCACTTGGACAGATACTGGCTAAGGAACGGGCCGTTCTTTATCTGAATCTTGAAGAATATTCCGGATTTGAGGAACTTCTGGGAAAGAAATTTCCTACAAATTTAAGTGACCTTTTTTATTACGTGAGACAGGGAAATGAAAATCTTATTCACAGAATGAACGGAATGATCCAGACTGTAAATAATCTGGATTTCATACCACCTGTACGGACTCCTTCGGATATTCGTACAGTATCCTGGAAAGACTGGGAACAACTTTTGCAGGAGATAACACTGCACAGCTCTTATGAGGTGCTGATCTTGGATATCGGAAGCGGTGTAGATGAGGATTTTCAGCTTCTGGAGCTGTGCGGAAAAATCTATATGCCGGTTCTTAAGGATGCAGTATCTGTGTGTAAGATGACGCAGTTTGAAAATCTTCTGCGTATCTGGAATAAAGATACGATACTGGAAAAAACAGAGAAGCTGCACCTGCCTTTTCACATGAAGAATATATCTTCGGAATCTTATGTAGAACAGCTTGTATGGAGTGAACTTGGTGATTATATACGCAAACTTCTGAGAAAGGACTGACCATGAACAGAGAAAAATTCCGGGAAATACATGATCTTCTTATGGAACAGCTGGATGTGTCCAGAGAATTGTCCGATGACGAGATTCTGGAGGTGATCGATGATCTGATACTGAATCAGACAAGAAAAGAATTTTTTTCGCTGAAAGAGAAAGTGGAGCTTCGGCAGGAACTGTTCTGTTCCGTGCGAAAGCTGGATGTACTGCAGGAGCTGATCGAAGATGAAAGCGTTACAGAGATTATGGTCAATGGACCGGATGCGATCTTTGTGGAACGTAACGGAAAACTGACCAGATGGAATAAGACATTTACCTCCAGGGAAAAGCTGGAAGATGTAATCCAGCAGATCGTTGGAAGGTGTAATCGTGTTGTGAATGAATCTTCGCCGATTGTGGATGCAAGACTGGAGAATGGGGCGCGTGTCAATGCAGTTGTGTATCCTGTGGCTCTGAATGGACCAATACTGACAATCCGGCGTTTTCCGGATGATCCCATTACGATGGAGAAGCTGATCTCCCTGGGGAGTATCACAGAGGAGTGTGCGGGATTTCTGAAAAAGCTGGTACAGGCTCGGTACTCCATGGTGATCGGCGGAGGAACAGGAAGTGGAAAAACAACTTTCCTGGGAGCTGTTGCAGAATACATTCCCAAAGATGAACGTCTGATCACAATCGAGGATAATGCAGAGCTGAAGATCCGGGAAATTGATAACCTGGTCTGCCTGGAGGCAAAAATGGCAAATATGGCAGGCGCAGCGGCGGTAACGATCCGTGACCTGATCAAGTCGGCTTTGAGAATGAGACCGGACAGAATAATTGTGGGAGAGGTGCGTGGCGGAGAGGCGGTAGATATGCTGCAGAGTCTGAATACAGGGCATGACGGGAGTCTTTCTACATTGCATGCCAACAGCAGCAGAGATATGCTTTCCAGGATCGAAACGATGACACTTATGGGAATTGATCTGCCCCTGGAAGCAATACGGAGACAGATTGCATCGGGAGTAGATATTCTGGTACATCTTGGACGAATGCGGGATAAGAGCAGAAAATTGCTGGAGATCACAGAGGTGTGCGGATTTGAGAACGGAGAGATCCTGACGCGTCCGTTATACCGGCGTGAAGGAGACAACGGACTTATAAAAACAGGAGAACTTTTACATTGTGAAAAAATGGAACGGGCAGGGATCAGGTTATGAAAGGACAGAAAGGAAAGAAACAGAAGTGGGAAGCTACGAGGAAAGATTACAGGACGTATCATTTTACGGCGAAGGAAGCAGCAAAATATCTTCTGGAGGGAGTTGCCGTGTGCGCTGTCGCCGATTATCTGTTTTATCAGAACCTTCTGGTACTGCTGTTTATGCTTCCAATGTCGGTTCTTTTTCTGAAAATGCAGAGAAAAAAATGTATTATACGGCAGAAACGGGATCTGAATTATCAGTTCCGGGATGCACTGACAGCAATGAATGTGGCAGTTCAGGCAGGATACTCTGCGGAGAATGCAGTGCGGGCCAGTGTGAAGGATCTGGGAAGGCTTTATGAGAATGGAAGTGATATTTTAAATGAGTTTCGCTATATTGAGAGCCAGCTTCGTCTGAGTGTTCCTGCGGAAGAGCTTTTTATGGATTTGGGAAAAAGAAGTGGCGTGGAGGATATTGAGAATTTTGCTGCAGTGTTTTATACGGCGAAACGAACCGGTGGCGATATGACACAGGTGATACAGAAGGTAGCTCGTATGCTGGGCGATAAAATAGAGGTGAAAAAGGAGATTGAGGCAACACTGGCAGCAAAAAAATCAGAGCAGATGATCATGAGTATTATGCCGGCAGGTATCATCTGTTATCTGAAGCTGACTTCGCCGGGATTCCTGGATGTACTGTATGGAAATCCTTTTGGAATCTGTGCCATGACTGCGTGTATGGTGGTCTATGGAGTGTCTTACTGGCTGGGTACTAAAATTGTGGATATAGAAGTGTAGGTGTATGTGATGTGGATACATATTGTGATATTTATGGTGATCCTTGGTGCTTTTCTTGCCGGAAAGCTGGGACGGCTGCCTCCGTGGGCAGGTAATGCAGAGGGACAGAAGCTTTTTATCCTGGTGGCACTTGCCGGAAATATCATAGGAATGCTTCTGACGCTTCAGAGCAGCGGAGGTACGGTGTATTCATCCGGATACCGTATGGAAAAAGAGGAGACAGGTGCTTATGAAAAGAAATTCATGGTATCTGTAGACGGGCAGGAATCCGGTTCCCTGTATGTGCAGGTGCCGGAAAAAGAGACGGAAGAAACGGGCGAAAAACCGGAAACGAAAAAAGAACTGAGTGAGGAGCAGCAGCGCGGGAAAGAGCTGCAGGATATGATCGTACAGTACAACCAGAAAAAGAATGACCCGAAGTACTATTATCTTCCAGAGGAATGGAACGGAAAGCATCTGGAATGGCAGCAACCGAAGGATACAACGGGAAACCTGATCTCTGGTATGGGACTGATCGCGGCGGCAGCACTGGTGATAGCAAAAAAACGGGAGGAAGAGACTGTTCAGATCAGAAGAAGGGAACAGATGCTGATGGATTATCCGGGGCTGATCATGAAATTTACGCTTCTGGTACAGGCAGGCTTAACTGCCAGAAAGGCATTTCAGAAAATCGCCTTTGATTATGGAAAGAGAGAAGAAGGACAGAAACGGGCAGCTTACGAGGAAATCCGGATGACATGCTTTGAGATGGACAGTGGAATTTCTGAGTCTGAGGCTTACCGGAGATTCGGAGAGCGGTGCGGGCAGGTAAAATATAAGACCCTTTCCACACTTTTGATACAGAATCTTCAGAAAGGAAGCCGGTATTTATCAGACCTGCTGGAAAAAGAGGCTGTGGAGGCGTGGGAGGAAAGAAAAAGAAAGGCAAGAGTACTGGGAGAGGCGGCAGCCACCAAGCTGCTTTTGCCGATGATCCTCATGTTGCTGGTTATAATGGCAGTGATCATGCTGCCGGCCTGTCTTTCCTTTTACAGTGGGTAAATACAATGAAAAAACCTGAAAACAAGAGAAATGAGAGGTGACAAATGAAAAATCTGTGGAGATATGTAAAAGAATTTGCAGTGGAGGAGGATGCAGTAGGAGTTGTGGAGATTATCCTGATTCTGGTGGTTCTGATCAGTCTGGTCGTCATCTTTAAGGAACAGCTCACAGCTCTTGTAAAGAAAATCCTTGCAAAAATCACAAAACAAAGCAATGCAATTTGAGAAAAATAAAAAACAACGGGCATTGATCTGATGTTTTGGAAAGGAGATGTACCTCTTGGCAAAAACAGTGAAAAAAGGCAGCATTACCATTTTTCTGGCATTAGTCTTAAGCGTTATTCTGTCGCTTGTAAGTGCAAGTATCGAATCGGTACGGATGGCTGCTGCCAGAACGCAGATACTGAACAGTATGGATATAGGGCTCTATTCTCTGTTCGGGCAGTATGACAGGACACTTCTGGAAGATTATGATCTGTTTGCGCTGTATGCAGGCGGAATGGAAGAGCTGGATATGGCTTCTGTATATGATAATTTTGAATCTTATATGAAGCCTGTACTGAAGCAGAACAGTCAGAAACTGAAGCTTGTCCAGGGAGGATTTAATGGATACCAGCTGCTGACAGACGGAAACGGAGAAGTTTTTTATCAGCAGGCAGTGAAGTACATGCGGGAGACACTGGGAAGCCAGGGGGTACAGAACCTTTTGAACAGGATGAGGGAGCGACAGAAAAAAACGGATCAGGCAGAGCAGCAGGGGCAGCAGGCAGAGAATGGAGGAACTTTGAAATCTTATGATTCTGCGATCTCGGATGCGGCAAAAAAGAGTGAGGAAGAAGAAAAACGGCAGGAACAGGGTTCAGTAAATGACTTAGGAAATGGCGGAGATGTGGATGATCTTACCGGTGGAGTAAATACGGAAGTGAAAAATCCGATTCCCATTATTCGCAAGGTCCGAAAAATGGGACTGTTAGACCTTGTTGTTCCGGCTGAAAAAGGAATTTCTGATGCATCGATAAACAGAAAAATGATGGCATCTGAAAGAAAGCTGCAGGAAGGAATGGAAAATAATATACAGTCCAATAATTCGTACACATCAGGAATCCTTTTCGGACAGTACCTCCTGAATAAACTTGGAAATTATACATATCCGGCATCAGCAGGACTTAAATATCAGGTGGAATATATTCTTGGAGGAAAAAATAGTGACAGAGAAAATCTGAATTCGGTGGCAAAAAAACTTCTCCTTATAAGGCAGGGCGTAAATATGGCATACCTGATCGCTGATGGAGGAAAACGTATTCAGATCGAAGCTCTTTCACTGGCAATTGCTTCCAGTTTTCTGATTCCACCGGCAGCAGTTGTGATCGAAGCAGCGCTGATGTTCTGCTGGGCATTTGCAGAGAGTATTCTGGATGTGAGAGAGCTTTTTGCAGGAGGGAGAGTACCACTTGTCAAAACAGCAGCAGACTGGCAATTGTCTCTGGAAAATTTAGGTGAGCTTTTGAAAAAATTGGATTCATCAAGAAGAAATTCAGCCGGAGGAATGTCCTATGAGGATTATCTTCAGGTGATGCTTATGACAAAAAACAGACAGCAGAAAGTTCTGCGGGGGATGGATATGATCGAATGTACAATCCGGGATAAAGGAAATAGACCACATTTTCGTCTGGATCACTGTATCGTTGCGCTGGAAGCTTCGGCAGACGTGCTGGCAAATAAAAAGAAAACATTTACAGTTACAAGATTATACGCATATGAGTAGAAAGAGAGGTGCACAGGGATGCTTTTTCAGAAAGAAAAAAACAATAACGATCAGATAGACAGACTGGACCAAAAAAGAGAAAGGCGCTCTCCGAGAAGAAGATTTTTCCTGTTTCCCCCGATACTCAGGAATTTACTTTCTGGAAAAGTATCCCTGTGTGCCTTCAGAAAAAAACTCAAAAAAGCAAGTCTTACAGTTGAAACGGCACTGGTGCTGCCGATGTTTTTCTTTGGCGTGATAACCATGCTTTCTTTTATGGATATTTACCGGATACAGACAGAGCATCTGACCAAATTGTGTCAGAATGCAAAAGAGGCAGGCATGTATGCTTATGGAGCCGGTGGCTCACAAAGAGCCAATATTGTATTACCGGATGTATATGGTTATCAGCCTGTTGGTGGTCTGGTTCCGCTGCCAAAGATCTGGTTTCACAACACGGTAAAAGTCCATGCCTGGACAGGGATTTTGTATGAAGATGGTAAAAATCTGGTGGAGAGTCAGCCAATGGTTTATGTGACGGAATCAGGAACTGTTTATCACAGAAACTTAAGCTGCAGTTATCTGAATGTTTCTATGCAGCAGATATCAGGATCAGCTGTAAAAAGTATGAAAAATGCTTATGGAGAAAAATATCAGGCCTGTGAGTTATGCAGCCGTGGACAGGAACCGGCAGGAGTAGTGTATATCACGAAAAAAAGTAATCGCTTTCATAACCAAGAGAGTTGCAGTGGTCTGAAGCGTTCCATACGTATGGTAAAAGAGTCAGAGGTTTCCGGCAAAATGGGCGCATGTGGACGCTGTGGATGAGAGGAGATGTGGAATGTATGAGCAGAGGTGAAATCTGCGTAACAATATTTCTGGTGATTAATACATGGACGGATATCAGGAAAAGGGAAATCTGTCTTCCTGTGCTTGGTTTGTTTCTTGCAGGTGGAATCTTATGGAGAATAATAGAGGGAACCTTGTATCCACAAGGGCTTATTGCAATGGGCATTGGGGGTGCTGCAACAATAATATCTGTAATGAGTCGAGGGGGCGTCGGAGCAGGGGACAGCCTTCTGATCCTGGCTATGGGAACGGTATTGAATGCAAGAACACTTATGGGAATTCTTTGCATGGCAATGCTTCTCTGCGGAATCTATGCGGGACTCCAGCTTTGCGTATTCAAAAAGGCACGAAATGAAGAAATACCTTTTGCGCCTTTTCTTCTAGCTGGATATATGGGAGGGATATTTTTGTGACAAAAATAAAAAAAGGCAGTTTTACGATAGAAGCAGCGCTGCTTATGCCGCTGATTCTTCTGATACTGATGGGGCTTTTATATCTGAACTTTTTTGTGCACAACAGAGCCTGGCTGACTGCTGCAGCTTACGAAGCAGCAGTCAGTGGAAGCATGGAAGGATACAGTAAAAATGGTAATGTATACGAAAAAGCAGATATGCAGGGCAGAATGCTTGGAAGCACCGGACTGCCCGGAGGAGAAAATCTCAGTATATATACAAGTGCAGGAAAAAATGTACAGTTAACTTATCGAATGGAAATTCCGGCAGGATTTCTGGGGCTGACGTGGAATATAAAGGTAACCGGAAAAGCGGTGTGTTTACGTCCGGTTGGATGGATACGCAAAATAAAGAGCGCCAGGGAGACGGTGGAAGAGGTGACATTAAAATGAGAGCAGAATATAAAAGAGATATGAATCATAATTATCTAATTCTGACAGGAGAAGAGATGATCGATACAGATTCCTATCAGGTACGTATGATTGTGGCAAATGTAGTTCCGGATCTTCTTCAATGCAGAATTCAGGGCATGGATGGGAAATTTATGGTGTATTATGATGTGACCTCCAGGCAGCCTCTTACAACTTTGTACGAAAACAGAAAACTGGGAATAGAGGAACTTCAGGTGATTTTATCCGGGTTTATACAGGTGATGGAGGAAATGTCGGAGTATCTTTTGAATCCATGTCAGTTGATTCTGGAGCCGGAGTACATTTATATGGATGCAGAAAAGAAAAATGTACGTTTTTGTTATCTTCCGGGATTCCAGGGAGAAGTACAGAAGCAGTTTCAGAGTCTGGCAGAGTATTTTCTTCCAAGACTGGATCATGAAGACGGAAGAGCAGTAATGCTTGGATACGGCGTGTATCGTCGTGCCCTGGAGGATAGTTTTCATCTTGAACATATTAAGGAAGAACTGTATAAAGTGAGAGAAGGAGCAGCATCTGATTTTGAGGATTATGAAAAGAAGCCGGCTACAGTTCCAGAAGAAAAAAATACATTGCAGAATGATTCACAGAAAGAGCTCTGGCAGATGGAAAGCTGGGAACGTGAAAAGCCCAAGGAGACGAAAAAAACTTCCCGCAGAAACTGGAAGAAAAATAATTCTGAAACAACAGAAACAGGAAAAGTATGGAAACCGGTTATCGGATTTATGGGAGCGCTTTTCATATTGCTTGCAATTACGACAGGAATGACTATGGGATATATTCCAAGGGTAAGTGTGGAAGTTTTTCTGGGAATCGTGTTGCTTTTGATGTCCCTTGGAATGTTAAGCTATGTTTTGCTGAAAAAAATCACAGAAAATAAAAAGAATAAAAATATTGTTGAGAAAGATCCGAAAAGAGCGGAAGAAAATTATGATGCGGATGTCAGTCGGAAGAATAAGCATTTGTCATATGAAGAAGAAAGATGGGAAAAGGAAAATATTGAAAATAAAGAAAATATGACGGTAAGTGGCGGTATAGACACAGATATCAATGAGAACGTAAAAGAAAAAAAGCAGGAGATTCTGCCCAAAAGAAAAAAGACAGAAAAGTTTACAGAAGAGTTTGGTGAAACAGTCGTTCTTTCTTCTGGTGCGGTAAAAGGTCCGGCGACACTGGTAAGCAGGGAGCCGGGAGAACTTGCAACAATCTATCTAGAACAGGATATTACCGTGATCGGTAAGCTGGAAACAGCAGCAGATGCAGTGATCAATATTCCTACCGTGAGCCGTATTCATGCCAAGATCCGTAAACGAGCCGGAGAATACTATCTGACGGATCTGAATTCAAGAAATGGAACATGTATAAACGGACAGATATTAAAAACGGGAGAAGATCATCTGCTGGAAAATGAAGATGAAGTAGATTTTGCACAGGCCCGTTATATTTTTCTGAAATAATAGAGAGAAAATGGAGCGCTTTTATCGTATTATATAAAGGACCCAGAGACGCAGGTTGTATATGCTTTCCAAATCTGTTAAAATAATCCAAAATCTGTTTGATGAACAGTTGATATGTCAGAATTTTTGGGACTGTTAACTGTGAATCGAAATAATCTGATTGGAAAAGAGGTTACACGTGGAAGAAATAAAAAAAGAACCTGTGACAGCCGGGCTGATTTTTTTAAACACACTGATCTTTCTGATAGTGGAATTTACAGGTGGTTCAGAAAATGGTCCGCATATGCTGGAATGTGGAGCTGCTTATGCTCCGTTAATTTTGGAACAGGGAGAATGGTACCGGATCTTTTCGAGCATGTTCCTACATTTTGGCTTGCCGCATCTGGTTAATAATATGTTGGTATTATTTGTTATGGGACAGCGTCTGGAACCTGCTGTGGGGAGAATGCGGTTTCTGCTGATCTATCTGGCCGGTGGTATTGGAGGAAACATTGTTTCACTGTGCTGGGATATGCACACAGGCGTTTTTGCGGTGTCGGCAGGTGCTTCAGGGGCGGTCTTTGCGGTAATAGGTGGGATGATTTATGTAATCATCCGCCACAAAGGAAGAGTCGCAGATCTTACTATGCGGCAGATGATCATTATGGCTGCTTTTTCACTTTACTTCGGATTTGCCAGTGAAGGTGTGGATAATGCTGCACATGCCGGTGGAATGTTATGTGGTTTTCTGGTGGCAGTTTTTATTTATCATCCGAGGAAAATATGGAAGACAGTTCCATGATCCGGAGCGCTTTCTACGGAAATAGAACCATCATGTGCTTCAACGACCTGTTTTACTACAGGAAGTCCAAGCCCGGTGCCGGATTCTTTTGTTGTGAAGAACGGCTGAAAAATTTCTGCCTGTTGTTCTGGTGAGATTCCACATCCGTTGTCACGAATGTCAATGCAGATACCGGGGTTCTTAAGGCGGACGGAGAACGAAATCTTACCGCCCGGAACAGGGACAGCTTCCCAGGCATTTTTCAGAAGATTAAGAAGCATCTGACGGATACGTATCTGATCCAGCATCATTATGGGAAGAGAATCTGGAATGTCTGTATCCAGCTGGATATCAAGATAGTCCAGAGTTGGTTTTACGGATGAGAGAATGGTTTTCAGGTAGGTGCCGGTGTCTGTACTGGTAAGGTTGATGCGGCCGGCATTATTAAAAGTAGAAAATTCATTGAGAAGCTCTTTGACATAATCAAGATTGTCCATGATATCATCCCACTGTTTATAATCCTGAACTTCAGGATGAGCAGAAGCGATCATCTGCAGTCCACTGCTGATGAGTGTCAGAGGATTGCGGATTTCATGAGAGAATTTTGAAAGAGTATAATGGAATTCATTTTTTAGTTTGTCAACTGTATTATCGTTACACATATTATCACCTCAAAAAAATATTAACATCAGAAAATTTAAATATCAATAACAACAGTATTGAAAAAATCCCTAAAATACGACAAAATAGAAATAGCAATAAATTAATTTCTAAAAACAGGAGGACAAAAAAATGGGAGATTGTATATTCTGTAAAATAGCAAATGGAGAGATTCCGTCAGCAACACTTTATGAAGATGAAGATTTCCGGGTGATTCTGGATCTTGGTCCTGCGAGTAAAGGTCATTCTCTGATTTTACCGAAGAAACATGCAGCTAATATCTACGAATTGCCGGACGAGACAGCTGGAAAGGCAATGATCCTTGCAAAGAAAATGGCAGGAAAGCTTACAAATGCACTGCATTGTGATGGATTTAATATTGTACAGAACAATGGAGAAATTGCAGGGCAGACAGTATTTCATTTTCACATGCATCTGATTCCCAGATATGAAGGTGATGGAGTGGGCCTGACCTGGACACCGGGACAGCTCAGCGATGCAGATAAAGAGGAAATTTTGCAGAAAGTGAAAGAGTAACTAATAACCAACTAAAGAGAAAACATGAATAAATGAATTATGATCAATTTTATTTGAAGTATCGAAAAATAGCCAGAATATATGCCTATGGAGTACTGAAAGACTGGCACATTGCAGATGATGTCAGTCAGGATGTGCTTTATAAAATGTACATCATGAAGAATGATCTGAATTTTGAAAATGAAAAAATGCTTGATGCATTTATACGCAGGTCGGCTGTGAATAAAGCACTGGATTACAGAAAGAAGGCGAGCTTCCGGCATGAATTTTCATGTCAGGAAGAAATCGCTTCTTTTTTAAACTATGAGACGTATGATGATGCGGAAACGGAGCTGATACGTAAAGAAGAAAATGAATTTATGAATATGATACTGGAAAAATTTCGTGCAGAGCAGCCAATGAATTATGAAATTCTGATACAGGTTAAATTTGCCGGGATTCCAGTTGAGACAGTTGCAAGGGAATTCGGTCTGACGAAAAGTGGTGTAAATAACAGGATTTATAAGGCAAAGCGTTGGTTAAAGGAACACTACAGGAAAATTTATGGATAAAAGAAAACCCTGCCAGCCCTGATAAGGGAATGGCAGAGCTGTTTTTGAAGGCGGTTATCTGTCAGGCGCGGATACATTCTTCAATAAGATCTGTGATCTTACGAATAGAATCTACATGACCGTTTCCTGCCATGGCATCAATATATTTCTGACGATCTGTATAAAGCTGACGAATGGTATCGAGAAGTTTTGTTTCAGTGATTTCTTCTTCTTCGAGAACCATGCTGAATCCCTGGCGTTCAAAAGAACGTGCATTAAGAATCTGATCACCACGACTGGCTTTGGCTGAGAGCGGAATCAGAAGGTTTGGTTTATGCAGCTCATTAATTTCACAGATAGCATTGGCACCTGCACGGGAAATTATGATATCAGAAAGCGCGAACAGATCGGGAAGTTCATCTTTGATATATTCATACTGAACATATCCGGGAGTTCCGTTCAGGTTTTCGGCGGTCTTTCCTTTTCCGCAGAGATGTACGACCTGGAATTCTTTCAGAAGTTCAGGAAGAATCTTGCGGATGTTATCGTTGACAGAAGCAGCACCAAGACTTCCTCCAATAACCATTAGAACAGGTTTTTCGGAAGTGAAGTCGCAGAATTTACGTCCGGCTTCAGCATTTCCGGTCAGAAGTTCCTGGCGGATTGGTGTTCCGGTGAGAACTGCTTTATTTGCTGGAAGGTTAGCTACTGTTTCTGGAAAGTTACAGCAGATTTTTGTCGCAGAAGAAAGGCAGAGTTTATTGGCAAGTCCGGGAGTCATATCAGATTCGTGAATAAGTGCAGGGATTTTCAGTCGTCCGGCTGCGATTACTACAGGAACGGTTACGAATCCTCCTTTTGAAAAAACGACATCTGGTTTCAATTCTTTCAGAATTTTTCTGGCCTGGCTGAAGCCTTTCAGTACACGGAACGGATCAGAAAAGTTTTTCAGATCAAAATAACGTCTCAGTTTCCCGGATGAGATTCCATAATAGGGAATACCGAGCTCTTCGATGAGCTTTTTCTCGATTCCTTCATAGGAACCGATGTAGGAGATTTTATAACCAAGTTCTTTGAGTCTTGGAATCAAAGCGATATTAGGGGTTACATGTCCGGCTGTACCGCCGCCGGTAAGTACGATGTGTTTCATTTGGATTCCTCCTGAATAGTCATATATTATCATTAAATATGAACTCTAACGGAGAAATTGTCAAGGAAAGATAGGTTTTGCAGGAGAAAAAAGATGAAAAATTTCAGGGATGAGGAACTGAAAAAATGGCTTGCGGAAGAATATTACCGCGAAGCAGATGAAATGGAAAGAATTTTGTTTCCAGACGGGAATATTCCTGAGTATGAAGAAACAGAAGAAGAAACGAAAGCTGCTTATGCAAGGCTTGTGGAGAGATTGAAAGCAGATGGCATTTATGAAGAAGAAAATAACAGTTATGAAACTGATGGTCATAGAGGTAAAAATCTGAAAGATGATGAGAAGATAAAAATTGTATATCTGCCGGCAAGGAAACAAAACAGATTTGTACGTGTAGCAGCGATTCTTGCTATCTGTGTAGCTGGAGTTTTTGCAGCAGGCATGACCAGTCAGGCGAATCGTAGTTATTTTATTGATTCGGTTAGATATTGGGTTGGTGATGATACTAAGATAGTAATAGATAATGATAAAAATAGTGATGTATATAGCGTAGATGAAGATAATGCAATTGCAAATATAAAGGAACAATTGGGGATAGATGTGCCGTATTTAATGTATCGCCCAAATGGATTGGAATTTAAGAATTATAAGGTAAGCAAAGACTTTGAGTATGCAATATTAGAATATCAATATAATGATAAAATTTTATCAATATATATTAATAAGTATAATAATGCAAATAAAAGCAGTGGCGCAAGTTTGGATGGAAAAGAAATTGGAACAATTGAACTGGACAAAGAAGATGTTGCGATTCAAATAAAGAAAATAAAAGCGAAAGGAGATAAACAGCCTACTTATATAGCGTATTGGATTACTTCCTCAGAATTTTATCAGGTTGAATGTCAAATGAAAGAAAAAGAATTTATAAAAGTAATCAGAAATATAAAATTTTAAAGAGAACAATATAAAATTGATTCGTATCATTATTGTAATGGAAGTTTACATATAGAAGAAGGTATACATATGAAAAGAAAAAAAGGCAGAATAATAGGTGCTATTCTTTTGGCAATTTCGCTGAGTCTTTCGCTGAATCTGGCTAGTGTATTTGCAAACGAATTGACAGTTACGGAACTGGAAACTGAAGAGGATTATGCTGAAGATACAGCGTATAGTATTCTTAGAGGAAATAATCTGAGTTTTGGAACAACAAGTGTGAAAAAAATGGCCAGCAATAAGGTGGGAGTATCTGGTATAACCCAGTGTCATCATAACTGCTCCAAGGTATATTTAAGTTTATATCTGGAACGAAAAGTGAATGGAACATATATAACATATAAAAGCTGGGATTTTACAGCGTCTAATGCCAGCAATTTGACTAAAGACATTACTGTGATTGTTCCAAGAGGATATTATTATCGTGTACGTGGCTATCATGCTGCGAAAGATGGAAGTAAAGAATCTGTAAAAACCTTAACAAAAGGTGTTTTAATTAAATAAAGCTCATTGCCCCTCCAGCGATGTTTGAAAATAAATAAAAATCCAGTAAACTTACATTACCATATCATCGCTGGGGGATTCTGAAATAAAAAATCTGAATAAACAAGTTCTCAAAAAATCTGAATTTGTATAAATCTGGAAGTTCTAATAAAATATTTATAAAAAATCATATATATTCCACAAAAAGACTATCAAAAACAATATATTTAATGTATAATAAATACAACAACATAATCGTTAATAAACGAAATGTCCATTAAAACTGCTTATAATTTAGAAAAAAGACGGATAAAAGGGGGCTTGTGCATGAAGATAACATTTATCGGTGCAACGCATGAGGTAACTGGAAGCTGTTATTATCTGGAGGCTGCGGGAAGAAAATTCCTGGTGGATTATGGTATGGAACAGGGGCCGGATTATTATGAGAATAGGGATCTGCCTATAGCTCCGGGAGATCTTGATTTTGTGCTTTTAACACATGCACATATGGATCATTCCGGAAATCTTCCGGCATTATATGCAAAAGGTTATCAGGGACCGATTTATGCAACGGAGGCAACTTGTAACCTTTGTGACATTATGCTTCGTGACAGCGCGCACATTCAGATGTTTGAGGCAGAATGGAGAAATCGTAAAGGTCGCAGAGAAGGTAAACCGGAATTTATACCTGCATATACGATGGAAGATGCGATGGGAGTTCTGCGAAATTTTGTCAGATGTCCCTATGATAAGATCATTAAACCGGCTGAAGGTATAGAGGTACGTTTTGTAGATGCAGGACATCTTCTTGGATCCAGCAGTATTGAAATTTGGATGACAGAAGAGGATAAGACAGAGAAGATCGTATTTTCCGGAGATATCGGAAATACAAATCAACCGCTTATCAAAGATCCTGCATATATCAGAGATGCGGATTACGTTGTCATGGAATCTACTTATGGCGACAGAAGCCATGGCGAGCGCCCGGACTATCCGGTAATGTTGGCGGAGATCATTCAGAGAACCTTTGACCGAGGAGGAAATCTGGTAATCCCATCCTTTGCGGTAGGCAGAACACAGGAAATGCTTTATTTCATCCGACAGATCAAGGAACAGGGACTGGTACAGGGACATGATGGATTTACTGTATATGTGGACAGTCCGTTGGCTAATGAGGCAACTACGATTTTCAGTGAGAATGCCTATACCTGTTATGATGCGGAGGCGATGGAGCTTCTGAATAAAGGAATTAATCCGTTATCGTTTCCTGGATTGAAGACTTCTGTTACTACAGAAGATTCCAGGGCAATTAATTTTGATGAGGACTGCAAGGTGATCATTTCAGCCAGTGGTATGTGCGATGCAGGACGTATCAAGCATCATCTGAAGCATAATCTGTGGAATCCGAAAAATACAGTTCTTTTTGTAGGATATCAGGCAATTGGAACACCGGGACGCGCCCTGCTGGAAGGTGCTACTGAGATGAAGCTGTTTGGTGAGACTGTACAGGTAGCTGCTGAGATATGCAGAATGCCGGGAATCAGTGGCCATGCAGATGTAAATGGCCTGTTGGACTGGGTCAGAGCCTTTGAGGAAAAACCAAAGCATGTGTTTGTTACACATGGTGATGATACAGTGACAGAGATTTTTGCCCAAAGACTGAAAGAAGAGCTGGGATATGATGCTACGGCACCATTCAGTGGAACAGAATATGATCTTCTTGAGAACAAATGTATTCATGAGGCTGTAGGTATTCGTATTGTCAAGGCAACTGCATCTCCTAAGACCAGCCGTGCTGCCCGCGCATACGAGAAGCTGCTGGCTATGGGCCGCCGTTTGATGACTGTGATCCGTAAGAACGAAGGTTGTCCGAATAAAGATCTGGACCGTTTTGCAAGGGATATTCAGTCCCTGTGTGATAAATGGGACAGAAGTGATTTCTGATCTTCAGACTATAATAAACAGATAACAGTATAAAAAATCACACTATCAGGAAGCAGTTCCTGGTAGTGTGATCAAAATAGTTAAGCTTAATTCTCAGCAAGCGCCTCACGAATCGCCTTGGCAAGCTGATCCGGACAAGAGGTTGGCTTGAAACCACAGCGGATTCCCTCCAGACGGCTGATAACTTCCTCAGCATCCATTCCTTCAGCAAGATGAGCCACACCCTGAGTATTTCCGGAGCAGCCACCTGTGAATTTAATATTGTGAACTTTCTTATTATCATCGATCTCGAACTCAATTCCCTGAGCACAGACACCTTTTGTCTTGTAAACCATTCTTATTATCTCCTTTTAACATAATATATGCTGCTAATTATAGCATCTCTGAAAAAAAGTTTCCATAAAAAATAAAATTTGTTATAATGAACGTTGTAGAAAGAGAAAAAGAGATATCAGAAGGGACAATTTGACCTATCTGGTACTATACGATACAGAAAGAGAGGATTTAATTATCATGAAATGTGTTGGAATCATAGGCGCAATGGAACAGGAAGTTGCCAGACTGAAAGAAGTTATGGAGAATGTAAAGATTACAACAAGAGCCGGAATGGATTTTTACGAGGGAATTCTGGAAGATAAGAAGGTTGTTGTAGTACAGTCCGGAATTGGTAAGGTAAATGCAGGTATATGTACACAGATCCTTGCAGATCTTTTCCGGGTTGAGGCTGTGATCAATACAGGGATTGCAGGAAGCTTGAACAATGATATCAATATCGGAGATATCGTACTTTCCACAGATGTTCTTCATCATGATATGGATGCCACAGGTTTTGGTTATCCGAAAGGACAGATTCCGCAGATGAAAGAATTTTCTTTTAAGGCAGATGAATGCCTTCGTAAGATCGCACATGATGTATGTGCAGAGGTAAATCCTGAGATCCAGGTATTTGAGGGAAGAATTGCTTCCGGAGATCAGTTTGTCTGTGATCAGGGAGTTAAAGACAATATTGTAAAAGAGTTCAGCGCATATGCGGTTGAGATGGAAGGTGCAGCAATCGGACAGGCAGCAGCTCTTAACGGAATCCCATTCCTGATCATCCGTGCGATCTCCGATAAGGCAGATAACAGCGCAAACATGGATTATCCGGCATTTGAGAAGCTTGCCATTGAACACAGCGTCCGTCTCACACAGGGAATGCTGAAACGTATGGCCTGAAGAACTGTAAGGATAAACGGAACCGACACTTTTTTGCTGCATATACTGTAAGAGATAACAGAGAGAGGCAGCAGAATCGTTATGCTTTATCGAGATTTTTATCCGTTTTATGCGGCACAGGGGAATCCTGATATCTATAATGAAGAAAGAGAACAGGAAAAAGAATTTGATCTGATGAAATCCTACTATCCGGATACTGCAAGAAGGATTCAGGAAAAAGCCGAAGCGCAATGCCAGCTTCTGGATTATGAAGGAAGCCGGCTTTATGATGAATATCCGGATCGTTTTATGCTGTATCATATATGCAGCCAGGTGAAGGATGAGATGGCATCAGATGCCAGTGCACAGGAGATTCCGGGGAATTTTCTGGATGATCTGATCGAAGTACTGGTATATCAGGAGATATCCAGAAGGCGGTGCAGACGCCGCAGATGCAGAAAATGCCGCCTTTTTTAAGCACAGAAAAACAACGATTATAATGGGAATATGATGAAAACAATAAGGGAATTTTTAGAAGAACAGATTAATGAACAGCTGATTCAGGCTGTTCTGAGCGGTCGCAGGACAGGCGAAGGACCATCGAAGGTGAAGCTTCGTCCTGTGGAGCTGAAAGGCAGGATCTGCTATCAGGCTTCTATGACAGAGGGGCCTAAGGTTTATCACAAAAATTATTCAAAAGAAGAGATCATAGATTACCTTGAGTATGCGATGAAAGAATTCCGTCAGTTACAGACAAAAGGACGTATGCAGGACGGAAGTATTCTGATCAGCAAAAAAGGCAAGGCAACAATAAAGACCAAACAGCATGCGCCCACACAGAACACAAAGATCGCTCCGCATAATCGGGTCAAACAGTATATTTTAAAAGAAGGAACGGCGGCGCCATTTCTGGTGGATCTTGGAGTTATGACAAAGGATGGAAAGATAGTAGCTTCCCGTTATGATAAATTTCGCCAGATCAACCGTTTTCTGGAATTTATCCGAGATATCCTTCCGAAGCTTCCGAAGGACAGAGAAATTACGATTCTGGATTTTGGCTGTGGAAAATCCTATCTTACTTTTGCAATGTACTATTATCTCCGCGAGCTGGAAGGTTTTGATGTAAATATCATAGGATTGGATCTTAAGGAAGATGTGATCCGACATTGCAGTGAGCTTGCCAGATCCTATGGCTATGAGAAGCTTCATTTTTATCAGGGAGATATTGCAGGTTATGAAGGCGTCTCATCTGTGGATATGGTAGTAACACTTCATGCCTGTGATACGGCAACGGATTTTGCTCTGGCAAAGGCTGTGGAATGGGGAGCACAGGTTATCCTGTCCGTTCCATGCTGCCAGCATGAGCTGAACAGACAGATCCGCAATGAGACTCTCCAGCCGATTATGCGATATGGTATCCTGAAAGAGCGAATGGCGGCACTGATCACAGACGGACTTCGGGCAGAACTTCTTGAAAGCAGGGGATATGAAACACAGCTTCTTGAATTTATAGATATGGAACATACGCCGAAGAATATTCTGATCCGAGCAGTAAAAACCGGAAAGAAAAAGAGCAGGAACAGCTTTGCACAGTCCATGGAAGCACTTCATGTAAATCCAACCCTGGACAGACTGCTTTATCCGGAAGAGTCGATCTCACAGAAGGGGGAATGACATGAAGAAGATTCTAGGCAAAGCAGCAGTTCTTCTGGTGCTTTTTGCAGTGGTGGTAACTGGCAGCTCTCTTCTTATGAACAGTCAGTCTACAGATAACCGCTCTGATATGAACGATGCAACGCTTCCAGAAGTTATGGTAAAGATCGGAAGTACCCAGGCGAATAAGATGTATGGATACAGACAGGCTATGCAGACAGATTTTATGCGCGGAAGCATTACGCCTCTGGATACTACCAAGAAATTAACTTTTGAGATCAATCCCTATACAGATTCTGTGACAGGACTTGCCTATGAGGTGCGTACATCCGATGGAAGTAAGGTCATGGAAAACCGTAAGATCAAGAATCTTACAAAAGAAGAGAATGGTTATCTGAGCGCAGAAATCGAGATAGGAAGCGATCTCAGAATGAACCAGGAATATTCCATGCAGATTACACTGGATACCAATGAAGGAGAAGTCTATTACTATACAAGAGTTGTTTCCAGAACCCAGCTTAATACAGAATCCTACTTGCAGTTTGTAAAAGATTTTTCCCAAAAATGTCTGGATAAGGAACAGGCAGATACACTGACTGGTTATCTGGAGGCAGAAGATACTTCCAGTGGAACAAATTTCAATAATATAACAATCAACTCAGGACTTTCCAATATCAGCTGGGGCTCATTGGCTCCGAAGCTTTATATGGAGGGGGTTCCGCTGATTGATGATATCAATGAGACAACCGCCAGTATTACTCTGGATTATCAGGTGTCAGCCGAGGATGATGAGGGAAATACAGAACTCTATGATGTTACAGAGTTTTATCGTATGCGTTATACGGAGACGAGAATTCTGCTCCTTGATTTTAAACGTTCGGCGACTAAGGTATTTGATCCGTCGCAGACCGTTGTCTCAGATGCAGGACTTCTTCTTGGAATCAGAGATAAAAATGTAACATATTCTGCAAACAGTGATGGAACAATCGTTGTTTTTGAACAGGATGGAGATTTGTGGTCCTATGCACCGGCAGGGGGCAAGATTACACGGATATTCAGCTTTCGTAAAGAAGAGAATAATGATTCCAGATATGTACGCAACGATCATGATATCAAGATTATCCGTGTGTCGGATAGCGGAGATGTGGATTTTGTACTGTATGGTTATATGAATCGAGGAATTCATGAAGGCTACAGCGGAGTCTGCGTTTATCATTACAACAGTGACAGGAATGTTGTGGAAGAGAAGGTATTTATACCAAGTACAGAATCCTATGAATTTCTGAAAGAAGATCTTGGGATTCTGACTTATGTAAACAAGGATAATCAGCTGTTTCTGCTTTTTGCACAGAAGTTATATCAGGTAGATATTGAAAACGGAACCTCTCAGGTGCTGGAAGAGGGAATTAGGCAGAACAGTTTTGTAGTTTCCGATACAAAAGCACATGCAGCATGGCTGATTACTTCCGGCGATGATAAAGGAAAACTTCGTGAGATTGAGTTTGATTCGCTGAAAACCAGGGATATCCTGCCGGAAAGCGGACAGAATCTGCGGGCACTTGGCTTTATGAATGAAGATTTTGTATACGGAATTGTGGCGGATGGAGATATCCTCACAGACGAAAACGGACATAAGACAGAAGGAATCAGCACTTTTCGTATCGAAAGCTTTGAAGGTGAACTGAAAAAAGAGTACCATCAGAAGGGCCTTTATGTAACGAATGTGACTGTAGGCACAACAATGATGGAATTTGAGCTTTCTGCGAAATCCGGAAATACCTATGCAGCCCAGAAAAAAGACAACATCATGAACAACAGCAAGGCTTCCGGAAGTCAGATAGATGTGGCACTGATTACGACCAATCGTGCCGGAACACTGATCCGTTTGACGATATCCCAGAAACCGGAAACGGACAATCCGCTTCTTGTTTATTCTAAAATCGAAAGTACGGAAGATGCATCTGTAACACTGGATACTACAGTTCCGCAGGGAGAACTCTATTATGTCTATGCGTATGGTTCTCTGGATCGAATTTATACAGACCCGGCAGCAGCTGTAAAACGTGCAGATGATCAGACAGGCGTTGTTCTTAACCGGGCACAGCAGTATATCTGGGAACGAGGCAACAAGAAAACAAAAATGCAGCTTAATATTGAAGATGTGCCGGAAATTATCAGGACAGCCAGCTGGAAAAAGGATGAGCTTCAGAAGGGACTCGGAGATACCGGAACCGTGATCGATCTTACCGGTTGCAGTCTGGACAATGTACTGTATGAGGTAAGTGCACAGAGACCGGTAATTGCAAAAACAGGAGACAATTCCAGTGTTGTGATAGTAGGCTATGATGAATACAACACATATCTTTACGATCCGGCAACAGGTCAGACAAACCCATATGGACTGAATGACAGTACGGCACTGTTCGAGAAGGCTGGAAATGTATTTTTAACTTATATAGAGAATGTTACAGAATAAAAAATAATTGCTGTAACAGAAAACAAATATCTGAAAGGGATCAGACAGGGCAGGAACAGTTAAGACAGCGAGACGGATCGGAGTTAATCTGATCCGTTTAGCATAAAGCGGCAGAGGATTAAAAGTCTGCCGTAGCAAAAGCGCGACAGGAAAGGGGAAAATGCAATGTTAAGTGAAAGTATCAAAAAACTGGTGCAGTATGGAGTTGAGAGTGGAATCACACCAGAATGCGAGAGAATCTATGCGACGAATCTTCTTCTGGATGCCTTTGGTGAAAGTGAATATACAGAACCGGAGACTGAGTATGCTAAAATTAATTTGGAGGAAGTATTGAATGAACTTCTGGATGAAGCAGTGAAGAGAGGAATCATAGAGGATAGTGTTGTATACAGAGATTTGTTTGATACAAAGCTTATGAACTGTCTGATGCCACGGCCGGCACAGGTGCAGAAAGAATTCTGGGATGCTTATAAAGAAGATCCGGAGAAAGCTACGGATTATTTTTATAAGTTGAGTCAGGACAGTAACTACATCAGACGTTATCGTGTAAAAAAAGATCAGAAGTGGACAGTAGACAGCGAATATGGTAAGATCGATATCACAATCAATCTTTCCAAGCCGGAAAAAGATCCCAAGGCGATCGCAGCTGCTAAACTGGTGAAATCCAGCAGCTATCCGAAATGTCTGCTCTGTCCGGAAAATGAAGGCTATGCAGGAAGAGTCAATCATCCGGCAAGAGAGAACCACAGAATCATTCCGATTACGATCAATGACAGTCCGTGGGGCTTTCAGTATTCTCCATATGTTTATTATAACGAGCATTGCATTGTATTCAACAGCAAACATACTCCTATGAAAATAGAGAGAAATACATTTGTGAAACTGTTTGATTTCGTGAAACTGTTTCCTCATTATTTCCTTGGCTCTAATGCGGATCTTCCGATCGTAGGTGGATCAATTTTAAGTCATGATCATTTTCAGGGCGGACATTACACCTTTGCCATGGCGAAAGCTGAGATCGAGAAGCATGTAACAATTCCGGGATATGAGGATGTTGAGTCCGGTATCGTAAAATGGCCGCTTTCTGTTCTCCGTATCCGCAGTAAGGATGAGAAGAGACTGATCGATCTTGCGACTCATGTGCTGGCTAACTGGAGAGGTTATACAGATGAGACAGCATTTATTTTTGCGGAGACAGATGGAGAGCCACATAATACGATTACTCCGATTGCGCGTAAGGCAGGAGATACTTTTGAGCTTGATCTGACATTACGAAATAATATTACGACAGAAGAGAATCCGCTTGGTGTTTATCATCCGCATGCAAGATACCATCATATTAAAAAAGAGAATATCGGTCTTATCGAGGTTATGGGACTTGCTGTTCTTCCGGCCCGTCTTAAAGAGGAACTGGAACTTCTGGAAGATTATATCTTAAGTGGTAAGGACATTGCTTCCAATGAGAAGATTGAGAAACATGCAGAATGGGTTGCAGAATTTCTGCCAAAATATGAGAAACTTGACAAAGACAATATTCAGGAAGTTCTCCGAAAAGAAGTGGGCAATGTGTTTGTTCATGTTCTGGAGGATGCCGGTGTTTATAAATGCACACCAGAGGGCAGGGAAGCATTTATGAGATTTATCAATACCCTGTAAGTAGTATAACTTAAGGACAGACCGGTAAACGGATATTTCCAGATAAGGGAATCCGAATGGAGAAATCCTGTATGTCAAGCAACACAGGAATGGGTTTATATATTCAGGAGGAGCTTATATATGAAAAATATACAAAAAACCGGAAAAGCCTTTCGATACAGATGGCTTTTGCTGCTGGTTGTAGTTGTGGCTCTGGTATTTATGCCGGGAGCTGCCAGGAAGGTATCTGCAAAGAAGCTTGTTTACACAGTGAAATTTACGAATAATACCGGGACAAGCAAAAGTAAAACATATACATCGCTTACAAAAAATGTGGCGTTGAATACAACAATCAAACTTCCGGCCGTGCCGAAGGCGGTGGGATATACAAATCTTGGCTGGACGACACAGAAAGGAAGCATGAAAGTTGTATATAAGGCAGGTGCCGGTGTAAAGGTCACAAAAGATATGACTTTGTATGCTGTCCGCAGAAAAAGCAGGTATTATACAGTGAGCTTTTATCTTGGAAATGGAAGCAGCAATGCAACCTATAAGAAACTTCAGAAAAAGGTCGAGGAAGGTACCTATTATACCTTGCCATCAGTACCGTTCCGATCAGGTTATGTAAACCTTGGATGGTCTGCAAGCATGAATGGAAAAACCTCCACTGTGAAAAAAGCAGGAACAAAGATCAAAATTGCAGGAAACATTAAGTATTATGCAGTGCAGATGCAGTCAGTAAGCGTGAACTTATGCAAAACAAACGGTACAGTATGGAAAACAGTAACTCTCGGAAAAGGCGGATATCTAAAGCTGCCGTCAGCATCCCAGGTCTCCGGATATACTTTTATGGGCTGGTCAAAAACCAAACGTACCGGTTCTTCAACCAATCCGGATTATGAAGCAGGTGAACTTCTTAAAGTAAGCAAGAATACAACATTGTATGCAACAGTATTTAACCGTGCAATGGAAAAGGATATCAGTTCTGATGAAATGGCACGTCCTGCTGTTGGATTGAAGTACAGTAAGGTGATCTTTGTGGGAGATTCCCGTACAGTGGGAATGAATGCAACTTTGAACAAACAGATGAGCAGTTCTGTGACACAGGGTGTTGCCTTTGTGGCAAGTGCAGGACAGGGCTTAAGCTGGTTCAGAAGCGAAGGCTATATGCAGCTTCTGAAAGAGATTAATAAAGCAGAAGGTAACCGTCCGGTAGCGGTTGTCTTTAATCTGGGCGTCAACGATATGGCAAATGCAGGTAATTACATAAGCTATATGACAGGCATTGCATCCACACTGAAGAGTAAAAACTGTAAGCTGTTTTATATGTCAGTGAATCCGCTGAACAGCATTATGATTACGAAAGCAGGAAAAGGTGCACGTACAGAGGCACAGGTAAGAGAGTTTAACAGCAAGATTCGTTCAGGACTGGCTGCAAATTATAAATTTATTGATACCTATAGTGCACTGATGAAGAATGGTTATGGAACTAATGCTTCCTATGTGGGAGTGGACAGAGGTTCGGATGACGGTCTTCATTATACAACAAAAACATATAAGAGAATTTACTATTATTGCGTGACATATCTCAATACAGGAAGCATTAACGCAACATATTATTAATCTTACATTATACCCGCATGCCGACATAAATTCCGGCGTGCGGGATTTTTGCATCCACAGGGCAATTACTCCTTGCACGAACCATAAGAATAGTCTATACTTAATTCGATACGGACTTACAAGTGTCCGCAGGGACGGGAAATCCTGAATATGAGGAATGAGGTATAGATTATGAAACTGACAACAGTTAAAGAGATTTACAGAAACCGTGAACAGTATCTTGATAAAGAGATCACAGTAGGCGGCTGGGTACGCAGTGTCCGCGATTCCAAAGCTTTTGGCTTTATTGTTCTTCACGATGGAAGCTTTTTTGAAACTCTTCAGATCGTGTATCATGATAACATGGAGAATTTCGCAGAGGTTTCCAAGTTAAACGTAGGAGCTGCCATCATTGTCAAAGGAACACTGGTAGCTACACCACAGGCAAAACAGCCATTTGAGATCCAGGCGAAGGAAGTATCTGTAGAGGGAAGTTCAGCGCCGGATTATCCGCTTCAGAAGAAACGCCACAGTCTTGAGTACTTAAGAACTATGACACACTTAAGACCGAGAACAAACACATTCCAGGCTGTATTCCGTGTACGTTCTCTCTGTTCATATGCAATCCATAAATTTTTCCAGGAGAGAGGGTTTGTCTATGTGCATACACCACTGATCACAGGAAGCGACTGTGAGGGTGCAGGAGAGATGTTCCAGGTAACAACACTGGATCCGAAGAATCTTCCGATGACAGAAGACGGAAAAGTAGATTATTCACAGGATTTTTTTGGTAAAGAAACCAACCTTACCGTAAGCGGACAGCTGAACGGCGAGACTTATGCACAGGCATTCCGTAATATTTATACATTCGGACCGACCTTCCGTGCAGAGAACTCCAACACAACACGTCATGCGGCAGAGTTCTGGATGATCGAGCCGGAGTGTGCTTTTGCAGATCTTCAGGATGACATGGAGCTGGCAGAGGCTATGCTGAAATATGTGATCCGTTACGTTCTTGAGAATGCGCCGGAAGAAATGAATTTTTTTAATTCTTTCATAGACAAGGGACTTCTTGACAGACTGAACCATGTTCTTAACTCTGAGTTTGCACATGTAACCTACACAGAGGCTGTTGAGATCCTTGAGAAAAACAATGACAAATTTGATTATAAGGTATTCTGGGGCTGCGATCTTCAGACAGAGCACGAGCGCTATCTGACAGAGCAGATCTACAAGAGACCAGTGTTCGTTACAGACTATCCGAAGGAGATCAAGGCCTTCTATATGAAACTGAATGAGGACGGCAAGACAGTTGCAGCTATGGACTGTCTGGTACCGGGAATCGGAGAAATCATCGGAGGAAGCCAGAGAGAGGACGACTACGACAAGCTGAGAGAACGTATGGACGAGCTTGGTCTGAAGCCGGAGGATTATGATTTCTATCTGGATCTTCGTAAATATGGTTCTACACGCCATTCCGGATTTGGTCTTGGCTTCGAAAGATGTGTAATGTATCTTACAGGAATGGGCAACATCCGTGACGTGATCCCATTCCCGCGAACTGTAAAGAACTGCGATCTTTAATCAGATCATACCTTAAAAAAGGGAGAACACATTATGAGATTTATTCATCTTGCAGATGTGCATCTGGGAGCTGTCCCTGACAGGGGCTGCCCATGGAGCAAAGAGCGGGAGGAAGAAATCTGGAGCACTTTCCGCCGGGTTATTGCGGGTATCCGCAAAGATCCGGTGGATTTGCTATTTATATCCGGAGATCTGTTCCACCGCCAGCCACTGATGAGAGAGCTTAAAGAAGTAAATTATCTGTTTTCGACCATACCGGATACCCGGGTGTATCTCATGGCAGGAAATCATGATTTTATCAGCAGGGATTCTTTTTACAATACGTTTGAGTGGAATTCCAATGTTGTATTCTTTAAGAGCAGAGAACTGACCTGGGTCAAAGATCCGAAGCTGGATGTTTATGTGTATGGTCTCAGCTACTATGACCGGGAAATAAAAGAAGGACTTTATGATAAGGCATCTCCGATTCAGGAAGAGGGAATCCACATTCTTCTGGCACATGGCGGAGATGAGAAACATATACCACTCAGCGCGGCCTCACTTGCCGCAGCGGGTTTTGACTACATAGCGCTTGGACATATTCATAAACCTCAGATTCTGATTCGTGATCAGGCGGCATTTGCCGGAGCACTGGAACCTATAGACAGAAATGATACCGGTGACCATGGCTATATGGAAGGAAGGCTTGTAAACGGCAGGATCCGTACAGAATTTGTGCCGTTTGCCTGCCGTTCCTATCAGCAGCTGGTAATGACACTTCATGAGGAAACGACACAGATCTCGCTGGAGGAAGCTGTGAAATCCCAGATATTTCGCAGAGGTGGAAGAAATATTTATCGTGTGATCCTTCAGGGTATGCGTTCGCCGGATCTTCTGCTGATACCTGAAAAGCTGAAAAATCTTGGAAATATCACAGATGTGATCGATGAATCCTGGCCTGCTTATAATCTTCCGGAGCTGTATAAACGTTACAGTGGCACGCTGATCGGTGATTATATCGGATATTTTCTCTCGAAGGGTGAACTGGATACTGTGCAGAAAAAAGCGCTGTATTATGGCCTTCAGGCGCTCCTGGAGACAGGCAGCAGACGATGAGACAGGAGGATAGCTGAAAAATGGTCATCAGACGTTTGAAAATCAAAAATTTCGGTAAGATACGGGATAAAGATATAGAGCTTTCTCCGGGACTCAACGTACTCTACGGAGAAAATGAAAGCGGTAAGACAACCACTCACACATTTATACGTTCCATGCTCTATGGCGTCCGCAGACTCAGAGGCAAGGCTGCACAAAATGATACATATACGAAATATGAACCCTGGGAAAACCCGGCAGAATACGGTGGCATTTTGTGGTTTGCCGCGCAGGGAAAAAAATATCGCCTTACCAGAAATTTTTATAAAGAAAAAAAATTCGGTGAGCTTCTTTGCGAGGATGACGGAAGCCTTGTGGATGCAGAAGCAGGAGTGCTGGATGTAATTCTTGGAAATGTCAGTGAGGCAGTCTATGATAATACTGTTTCTGTTGCACAGCTTAAAAGCGTTACAGGACGCGATCTTGTCCGGGAACTTCAGAATTATATGGCAAGTTATCAGGGGACAAGGGACAGTTCCATTGATATGGGAAGGGCTATGCAGATGCTGAAAATGTCCAGAAAAGGATATCTTACAGAAGTGTCCCGGCGAAAAAAAGAGCTGGAGAAAGAAAAAGAAAAAATTTCTTCGAATATAGAATATATCCAGAAAGAAATCCGGGAGCTGGATGAGAAACGAGACAAGGTAACACAGCAGCAGGATGGAATGAATCAGGGAACCCGTGATCGAAGTACAGAAGATCTTCTGGAACTGAGAATTCGCCGTGTAAAAAAGAGACGAGAATTGGTTGATGTGGTTCTGTCGGTTGTATTGGTGGCGGGAATCGCAGGAACGGGTTGTCTGGCGGCTTTTTCCGGCCTGGTGATCTTAAGTATTCTGACAGGGGTGCTTACGGCAGGAGTTACGGTAGCGGCATTGTTTTTCCGTGTACGTCTGAGCAGAGAGCTGAATAAACGTGAACGTCAGAGGAATCGCTGGCTTTCCAGGCATGATGAACTGACCTGGAGCAGGAACAGCCTGGATCAGGATTATGAAGAGAAATATACAGCTCTTTCCAATCTGAAGTCTGAGCTTCAGGAGTGTGAGGATAACACAGAGGTGATGACACCGGAGGAAACGGAGATTCAGGCTCTGAACATGGCCATGGATACGATTGAAGCACTTTCCGGGAATATCACAGACCAGGTGGGAGACAGACTCAAACATCGCACCTCGCAGATATTAAGTGAGATCACCGGCGGAAAATATAAAGAAGTCCTTATGGACGAGGAGCTTCATATTCTGGTGAATACCGGAGAACGGACAGTTCCGGTGGAGAGACTGAGCCGCGGAACACTGGAGCAGATATATTTTGCACTGCGTATGGCCGCAGGAGAGCTTTTTTGCAGGGATGAGGTTTTTCCTGTGATTCTGGATGATGTGTTTGGCATGTATGATGAAGACCGATTGGCTTCCGTACTGCACTGGCTTCATAAAGAAAACAGACAGGTGATTATAAGTACCTGCAATAAAAGAGAGATGGAAATACTGGATAAAGAAGGAATTCCTTATCAGAAAATATTGCTTACGGTATAATTATCTGGTGAAGAAATACAGAAATCCCCCCGGTTCTCGGAAATTTAAAGAGAACCGGGGGGATTTTTTGCTTAATTATTTTATAGTATTTCAGGTGGAAAATTATTTCTCATACTGGCTCATGTAATTGGTAACACAACGTTTGATTCTGTCTACCGGGTTGAGAAGATGGCTGACAGAGTTATCATGATTCAGCGTATCGATGATCAGGGCAATATATTTGCTCATATCGCAGCTGATGTAGTATGGTTTCTCAAGAAGTTCAGGCTCCTGGTAAACAAGGTTTGTAGTAAGGAGTTTGTCGAAGTAGCCCTTCTTGTGAGCCTCGTCGAATTTCTCAAGACCATCTGTGAAGAAACCGAAAGTAGAGCAGATATAAACCTTTCCGGCACCTTTCTCCTTGAGGAGAGAAGCAATTTTCAGGATCGTATCACCGGAAGAGATCATATCGTCGATCAGGATCATATCCTTGCCTTCAAGCTTCGGTCCCAGGAACTCATATGCAGCAACCGGATGGCGGCCATTTTCGTAGGTTGTGTAGTCCAGACGTTTGTAGTACATACCCATGTCAACACCGAGCACGTTGGCGAGATAGATGGCACGGCTCATGCTTCCTTCATCCGGGCTGATGGTCATGAAATGATCCTTATCAATATGCAGACCCTCTTCATTCTTGAGAAGTGCCTTGATGAACTGATAGGATGGCTGTACAGTCTCGAAGCCGTGAAGCGGTGTAGCGTTCTGTACACGGGAGTCGTGGGCATCGAAGGTGATGATGTTCTCAACACCCATGTCGATCAGCTCATGAAGTGCAGTGGCACAGTCCAGAGACTCTCTTCCGACACGCTTGTCCTGACGGCTCTCATAGAGATACGGCATGATTACGTTAACTCTGCGGGCTTTTCCACCGATGGCAGCGATTACACGTTTCATATCCTGGAAATGGTCATCCGGGGACATGAGATTGGTATATGGTCCGATCGGATAGGAAAGGCTGTAGTTGGTCACATCCACCATAATGTAGATATCATCACCACGGACAGATTCGTTGATGGTACATTTGGCTTCACCGGAACCGAAACGAGGATTCTTTGCTTCGATAATGTAAGAATCACGCTTGTATCCCTCGAAAGCGAAGGAATCCATTCCGGGATACTGCCTTTCGGCACGCCATTTAACCAGCCAGTCATTCACCTTAGCTCCTAATGAGCTGCAGCTCTGAAGGGGAATCAGTCCAAGTCTTCCTACCGGGAGTGTGGAAAAATCTTTTGTAGTTACCTGTGCCATTTTAATTTCCTCCTAAAAATATTTTCTGTATACGGATATCTTTCCCGATCAGCGAGATCATCTGATAGTTGCTTGCGATCCGGGAAAAAGTTCTCTCGGAATAAGTATCCGAGAAATTCTTGAGCGTCAGATTCGTGGAAATGATCGTGGACTTTCTTCGCATGATCCGTTCATTGAGACAGAGAAAAAGCTGCGAGGATACAAAGCTGTTGGTAAGCTCTGTTCCAAGGTCATCAATGATAAGAAGATCACAGTCGTAGAGCAGTTCCTCATCTGTGCCTGTATCCTTTCTGGAAAAAGAGTTCGCAGCCATCATATCAAAAAGATCATAGGCTGAGAAATACAGAACACAGTGCGTGGATCTGAGAAGCTCCCGCGCGATACAGTGTGAGAGAAATGTTTTTCCCACGCCGGTATCGCCATACAAAAACAGATTTTCGAATTTGTGGTCGAAGTCCTGCACAAAGCGCTGTGCAGTGTCGTAGGCCCGTCTGGCTGTTTCCAGAGCAGACAGTCCCGTGGCTTCGTTTTTTATTGTAGCAGAATAATAGTCAAATGAAAAGCTGTCAAAATTTTCTTTTTCAAGAATTTCATTGAGATTAGACTGTGCATAGAGCAGTTCAATCTCGGCTTTTTTGAAACAGGTGCATTTTTTGCTGCCCACGTATCCGGTGTCCTGACAGACAGGACAGGTGCAGGGCATTTCCAGATAATCTCCGGGAAAACCATTGGCAACAAGAAGCGTGAGTCGTTCATCTGAGAGCTCCTGGATCGCTGCCTTCAGGTCAGAAGTTCCTTTTTCTTTGCCGCTTAAAAGCCTTCGCACCTTATCTGCACTTAAGGTAGCTACCTCGTCATCAATCTCTTTAAGACGGGGAATCTTCGCATAGGCATTGGCAGTGTGCTCCTCCAGAATCCGGTGATTCTGAGCCTGACGCCGACTGTATTCTCTCATTATAGTATCATACTGAAAATTCTGTAAAGGCATAAAAAAGCTCCTTCCAGGTAAAAAAGGTTACTGATTTAAAAGACGTTTCTCATATTCTGCGAAATCGTAATCCCGCTGATGGAAATTGTTAAACCGGTTATTACTCTGAGGCGGCTGTGTAGGCTGTTTCTTGCGGGAAACAGATTTCTCCAGCTGGCGCTTCTTATGCTCGGCATCCAGAAGCCGGATATCTTCCAGAGTATGTACGTTTTTCTTTTTCCAGCCGGAGAGGATTTTATCTGCGTACTGGAAGCTTGGCTGGCCTGTTGTGAGAACTGTTCTGCTGCAGGCCTCCTGGATCAGCTCCAGGTCAAAACCGTAGGTTTTACGCCAGGTATCAATGTAAGTGATCTCATCCTCCACAGGATTGCGCCCGTTGATTCCCATAGCTTTCAGGACTGAATAATAATCTTTGGAAAAACGGGAGCTTGCTTCACGGGCCTTCTCAACCGTTGTAATGCCGTCTTTGGACCAGGCCATGGCAACAGTTTCAATATAGCGCATACTCTTGCGCCCTCTGGAAACACAGTATTCCACAAGATATTCGATGAGGTCTGCGGACATTTTGAGCTCGTCGTAGAAAAAAAGAATCTTCTGCATTTCCGTAGGAGTCAGTGTCTTGCCAAGATACTGCTCGGCAATATAGAGCAGCTGGCTGACTTCCTCGTTCTGTTTGAGCTCTTTTACACGGTCTGGAGTGAGTCTGTAGGCAGAAGTTCCGGACCGGTCAGTGTCTGTGCCGGAAGAGGCTCCCACATTGGATACGGAAACCGGAGAAGAAGTACTCTCGTGGGAAAACACCTGATCACTGGAAGCACTGCTCTCCAGACGGCCGGTATCTGTGAATGGATCCAGAAGAGTGATTCCGGTAAGCTGCTGGTCATTGGTATAAGTCAGAGAGATCAGCTTCTCAGCTTCCCAGTATTTTAAGGCACGGGAGATATCTCGCTCCGTGCAGAAAAGCCGGTCTGCCATAGTTTCCAGACTGAAGGAGGTTGGAGCGGCAGATACAATACGGAGCAGGTAGATATATACCTTCACAAATTCTCCGTTGGCACGAGGCATGAAGTTGTCAATAAAACGATTGGAAAGAATCGTAACCTCTGTTTCTGAGGTATTCTGAAGAGAAATCATACTCATATCAGCAGCTCACTTTCTGTAATATTATCGCACAAATTATAGCGGACAAATCTGTCTGACACACTAAGAAGGATTATAGCACAACCATTTTTAAATGAGAATAGTTTATTTTCACAACGGATGTACGCAAATTTGTATGTGGAAAATGTGGATAATGTGGAAAACTTCGAGGATGACATTATTGGTAACTGAAAAAAAACCGGATTTTATAAGGAAAATGCGGTATTTGCAGAATTATGCTGTCAATTTATGTCAAGTGGATTATGCACAAAAAAATCCACATGCCAGGCACGTATGGAATGTGCATAAGCATGTGGATAATGTGGATAACTATTTTCCGAGGAGGTGTTCTCCAATATTTACAACGTCTCCGGCGCCCATAGTTATCAACAGATCACCATGTGCACAACTTTTCAGCAGAAAGCTCTCGATCTCATCGAAAGTCGGGAAATATTCGCAAGGTGTTCCCAGTTCCTGGATCTTTTTCTGGAGATCCTGGGAGGAAATGCCAAGATCGTCAGTTTCACGGGCTGCATAGATATCAGCAAGCACTACGTGGTCTGCAAGGGTCAGAGCTTTGGCAAACTCCGGAAGAAGAGCCTTGGTACGGGTATAAGTATGTGGCTGGAATACACACCATACCTTCTGATGAGGGTAATTCTTCGCTGCATGAAGAGTTGCCTCGATCTCTGTCGGATGATGTGCGTAATCATCGATAATGGTAACTCCGCCAATTTCACCCTTGTACTGGAAACGGCGGTCTGTTCCTGTGAAGCTTCCCAGTCCTTTGACGAGAACTTCCTCCGGAAGATCCAGAAGGCGTCCCACAGCGATGGCTGCCAGAGCGTTGGATACGTTATGGATGCCCGGTACACGGAGGTAGTAGCTGCCGATTTTTTTGCCCTGGAAAAGAACAGTAAAGGATGGGTGTCCGTATTTATCCCATGTGATGTCTGTTGCTGTATAATCTGCATCATGCTCAAGACCATAGGTAAGAATATGACATGAAAGATCACGGGTGATAGTCTCATATTCCGGTGTATCGGCATTGATGATCAGAGTTCCGTCTTCCGGAAGAAGCTCGGCAAATTTCCGGAAGGAATGACGGATATCGTCAATATCCTTGAAGAAATCCAGATGGTCAGCATCCATATTCAGGATCACACTGATTTTTGGGAAAAAGCTTAAGAAGCTGTTGGTGTATTCACAGGCCTCCGTGACAAAAGTCTCAGAATTTCCCACGCGGATGTTGCCGTGGATCGCAGGAAGGATGCCACCGACACTGATCGTCGGATCGCAGTCACCCTCAAGAAGGATGTGGGATACCATGGAGGTTGTGGTTGTTTTGCCATGAGTACCGGAAATTGCGATCGGAGTATCATAGTTACGCATGATCTGCCCAAGCAGTTCTGCACGTGTGAGCATTGGAAGACCTTTTTCTTTAGCGCAGGCAAATTCCGGGTTGTCAGGGTGGATCGCTGCAGTGTACACAACAACATCTACATCATCCTTGATATTAGCTGCACGCTGACCATAGTAGATCATGGCACCGCGTTCTTCCAGAGTGCGGGTCAGAGGGCTGGCCTTGGCATCGGAACCGGAGATCTTGAAATTCTCCTCGAGAAGAATCTCGGCAAGGCCGCTCATGCTGATGCCGCCGATTCCGATAAAATGAATGTGGAGCGGTTTATGAAAGTCTATCTGATACATAATAATCTCCTTATATATATGTTGTTTTTTCGGGGTTCTTTAGTCTGTTTTATTATAACGCCAACGGAAACAATTGAAAAGTGCTACTTTCAGATAAAAAAGCGGTTTTGTGCTGAATACAAAAGTAACCAGAAAATGTTGCGGAAAAATGTTGAAATTTACCAGAAGAACGAAAAAAATGATTAGTCATACCAATTTTTGATATACAATAGCGATAAAAAAAGTAAAGTCTAGGCAAAATAATTGTAAAAAATGTTCACTAATACGGTAAAGTATGATATAATTAAACAATAATAACATACAAGAGGTGATCGCATGATTAAGAAAGAGATGATTGCCATGCTCTTGGCCGGTGGGCAAGGTAGCAGGTTAGGAGTTTTGACAGAAAAAGTTGCAAAGCCGGCAGTCGCTTTTGGTGGTAAATATCGTATCATCGATTTTCCACTGAGCAATTGTATTAACTCAGGAATTGACACGGTGGGCGTGCTGACGCAGTACCAGCCGCTCCGCCTGAATACACATATCGGCATCGGTATTCCGTGGGATCTGGACCGCAATGAAGGTGGTGTCACAGTCCTGCCGCCGTACGAGAAGAGCACAAGCAGCGAATGGTATACAGGAACTGCCAATGCGATTTATCAGAATCTGGCGTATATGGAACAGTATAATCCGGATTATGTGCTGATTCTTTCCGGTGACCATATCTATAAGATGGATTACGAAGTAATGCTGGATTTCCACAAGGCGAACAAGGCAGACATTACAATCGCATGTATGCCGGTTCCAATCGAGGAAGCCAGCCGTTTTGGTATTATGGTCACTGACGACAGCAACCGTATTACAGAGTTCGAGGAGAAACCGGAGCATCCGAGCAGTAACCTGGCTTCTATGGGTATTTATATCTTCTCATGGCCGGTTCTTAAAGAAGCGCTGATCGCACTGAAGGATCAGAACGGATGTGACTTTGGTAAGCATATTCTTCCGTATTGTAAGGAGAAAGGCCAACGTCTTTTTGCATATGAATACAATGGTTACTGGAAAGATGTAGGAACACTTGGTTCTTACTGGGAAGCCAACATGGAACTGATCGATATCATTCCGGAGTTTAATCTTTATGAGGAATTCTGGAGAATTTATACCAAGGGTGACGTGATCCCGCCTCAGTACATTGCCTCAGACGCAGTTGTAGACAAGTGTATCATCGGTGAGGGAACGGAAGTCTACGGAGAGGTACATAATTCAGTGATCGGTCCCAATGTAACCATCGGAAAGGGCAGCGTGATCCGTGATTCCATTATCATGAAGAATACGGTAATTGGCGAGAATACTGTTATGGATAAGGCAATCGTGGCTGAGGACGTTGTTGTCGGAAACAATGTTGTGATCGGCTACGGTGAAGAAGCACCGAATGTTCTGAAACCTGCTGTATATTCCTTTGGACTGGCAGCAATCGGAGAAGGCAGCGTGATTCCGGATAATGTTAAGATTGGCAAGAATACTGCTATCTCAGGTATCACGACCAAAGAAGACTACCCTGACGGAGAACTGGCAGGCGGCCAGGTAATTGCAGCAAAGGACGGTGGGAAAGAATGAGAGCGATAGGTATTATTTTGGCAGGCGGAAATAACAACCGCATGAGAGAATTATCAAACAAGAGAGCGATCGCAGCCATGCCGATTGCAGGAAGCTATCGCGCGATCGACTTTGCCCTGAGCAATATGGCGAATTCACATATCCAGAAGGTAGCTGTCCTGACACAGTATAATGCCCGTTCCCTGAATGAGCATTTAAGCTCATCCAAATGGTGGGATTTCGGAAGAAAACAGGGAGGACTCTATGTTTTCACACCGACGATCACCAAGGATAACAGCTTATGGTATCAGGGAACTGCAGACGCGATCTATCAGAATCTGACATTTCTTAAAAACAGCCATGAGCCGTATGTTGTGATCGCATCCGGTGACGGAATCTACAAGCTGGATTACAATAAAGTCCTGGAATATCACATTGCAAAGAGAGCAGATGTGACTGTCGTATGTACAACCTGCCAGGATCAGAGCCAGGTGGAACGCTTTGGTGTTCTTCGTATGAATGAGGACTGCCGGATCGAGGAATTTGAGGAGAAACCGATCGTTTCTTCTTATAATACTGTGTCCACAGGTATCTATGTCATCCGGAGAAGACAGCTGATCGAGCTGATCGAGCGTGCTGCACAGGAAGGAAGACATGATTTTGTAAATGATATTCTTATCCGCTATAAGAATCTTAAGAGAATCTATGGCTATAAGATCGATACTTACTGGAATAATATTTCTACAGCAGAGGCTTATTACCAGACGAACATGGATTTCCTGAAACCGGAGATCCGCAATTATTTCTTTAAACAGGAGCCAGGAATTAAGACGAAGATCGCAGATGTACCACCGGCTAAATACAATCCGGGATCCAATGTGAAGAACAGTCTGATATCCAGCGGATGCATCATCAACGGAACGGTAGAGAATTCAGTTCTGTTCCGTGATGTATTTGTAGGTAGCAACTGTGTTATTAAAAACTCTGTGATCCTCAATGACGTATACCTTGGAGATAATACACATATCGAGAATTGCATTGTTGAGAGCCGGGATACTATCCGGGCGAACTCATATTACTGCGGCGAAGAAGGAGAAGTAAAGATCGTCGTAGAGAAAAACGAACGCTACGTATTGTAAATGCAGAAATTCCCGCAGATACGTTTGGCGAAATGAAAGGGGCAGGTAACATGAATATTACAGATGTACGTGTGAGAAAGGTAGCAAAAGAAGGGAAAATGAAGGCCGTTGTGTCTATCACTATAGATGACGAGTTTGTGGTACATGACATTAAGGTTATCGAAGGAGAAAAAGGTCTGTTTATTGCGATGCCGAGCCGTAAGGCCAGCGACGGAGAGTACCGCGATATCGCACATCCGATCAACTCTTCAACAAGAGAACGGATCCAGACGATCATTCTCGACAAATATCAGGAAGTAATGGCTGAGGAAGCCGAGAATGATGTTCTTATGGAAGCTGCGGAATAGGTCTGGCTTTCGGTTACAGACAGCGGAGAGAGATCCGCATAGCTGACGACTTGGGAATTGAGACTGCATAGGATAATTATGAAGCTGCTGCTTTGCAGGGAAACCTGCAGAGGGGTGGCTTCTTTTGTTGTGGATATTTCATCTAAATACAGTTATAGTAATGCCATATTTGTAATAAAATCATAACAATTAAATAGGATTTTACGGACAAAGTAAAGGCGAATATCTTCAAATATTACATACTTGTTACAAAAATGAAATAAAAATGTTGCTTTTTATAAAAAATATGTTATACTAGTACCCATGAAAGGACGAAAGGTGTTTATATGAAGAATAGAAAAGTTTTCACATTACTGCTGACAGGCATGCTTACTCTTTCCATGGGAAGCACCGTATATGCATCAAGTACAGACGCTGCCATTGCAGAGGCACAGGCGGAGAAACAGGCCGCAGAGAACAGCCTCGCGCAGGTACAGGGCAGTATCGGCAGTCTTGAGAGCAAGAAGCAGGAGCTGGAGAGCTATCTGGCCGACTTAAACGCACAGTATGAGGATCTTACCAACAGTATTTCTGAACTGAGTATTCAGGCTGCTGAGAAGGAAGACGAACTCAATAAAGTAAAAAAAGAACTTAAAAAAGCGAAGAAAGCTTCTACAGATCAGTATGAATCCATGAAGCTTCGAATCGCATATATGTATGAAAATGCAGGAACATCTGCACTGGAGACATTACTTTCCTCCGAGAGTCTTGCAGAATTTCTGAACCGCGCAGAGAATGCGATACAGATTTCTACATATGACAGAAATATGTTGGGTAAGTATGTAAGTCTTCAGGAGAACATTCAGGAGAATGAGAAGAGGGTTGAGACCGAGTCAGCAGAGATCGATAATCTGATGACAGAGCGTGCGTCCAAGCAGCAGGAAGTTCAGTCCATGGCAGCGACCACAAGCGAGGATATCAACTCTTATGTAAATCAGATCAGTGCCAGCCAGGAAGAAGCCCAGCAGCTGATGGCAGATATCAGCAATGCGGACAGCAATATCACAGCTCTTGTACAGCAGGCAGAGGCTGAGAAAGCAGCTGAGGAGAAGGCGAGAGCTGAGGCAGAAGCCGAGGCTGAGAGACAGGCAGCCGCAGAAGCTGCAGCTGAAGAAGCAGCACAGGCTGATGATGGGACAGATAGCGAAGACAGCAGTTATGAAGAAAGTTCTGATGATTATGGATACGATTCCGATGAAGACACTACAGAAGATTCCAGTACTTCTACAAGCTCTGAGGTTGTTGTAGAAGAGGAAGAAGAGGAAACTGATGATGTGCAGTCCGGAAGTTCCGGGGATAATTCATCTGATGAGGATACTTCAGACTCATCAGATGATACATCCACAGATACTTCTGCTTCCGGTTCCTCCAGCCAGGGGACATATCTTGGAAACTTTACACTGACAGCATATTGTAACTGTGCACAATGTTGTGGTACAGCAGGTAATCTGACTGCCAGCGGAACTGTTCCGACAGCAGGACGTACAGTAGCTATGGCAGGCGTTCCTTTTGGAACCAAGCTTCTGATCAACGGAAATGTGTATACAGTAGAGGATCTTGGAACTCCTTACGGACATGTTGATATTTACTGTGGAAGTCATGAGGAGGCATTAAGCTTCGGACTTCAGTCAGCTGAGGTTTATCAGGTAGGCTGATACGGGCAGAATAAATAAAATACGAATAGAAACAGCACCATAAGATCAATGGTTTGAGTGATCTTATGGTGCTGTTTTACTGTGCTGGTATGTAAATATTGTTTATAATATAGCAGATAGCCATTTACAGATACGGCGTTCCCGGAATTTCCGGATAAGTTCCCATGCCGATCAGCAGCTCCAGACCTGTCTGGCGTCCTTCAAGAACTGCGGCTTTTACTGCGCTGGCATCGCCGGAGATGGCAATGATCACTTCGTTGGAGTGGCTGGTACCGATATTTGGTGTCATATATTTTGTGATGGAAACGGCAGCGGATTTTACCGCATTGTCAGCCATAACAAGACCAATGGCAGCAGGAGAGCCGGCCATGAAACCGAATGCTTCACCCAGTGGAGTTCCAAAAGCTTTGTGAATGGCAGGACCTGCACTTGCGGAAAAAGCAAACTCCAGATGTCCGGATTCACTGATATAAACCTCACCGGCATATTTGTTCGTCAGCTCCAGGGCAAGGGAAATGGCATGACGTACATCTGAGACATCATTTCCACCCAGTACGATATAGTTTCCATGGCCGCCCCAGCCCTTGGTATCTCGAGGGAGTTCAATGGAAAGCACCTCTGTGTTGGTGGCTTTTACCGCATCGTCGATGGCTGTGATCTGTCCGGCCGCACCGGTCCGGGAACTGAAAAGACCAAGACAGTGGTATTTCGTACCGACATTCATCTCCTGAAGCAGGGAATCGTCAACACCGGAGATCACAAGTCCGATGGTATCCAGGACGGCAGTCCCTACAAATTCTGTCCGTGTACAGCTGGTGCTGATATTATGTATATCGTGTATATCCATGTGGAAAAATCCCCCTTTTTTATACTGAAAATTGCTGTTTTCAGTATACCATTGAACAGCGGAATTTGAAAGAAAAAGTTGGAAAGCTGACTGTCTATTGCAGTTTGTGCAGAAAAGAGGATCATTTGTGAAGAAGAACATTTTAAAGTCGGATATCATGCTATGTTATGATTATGAAAAAAACGAGACATTCTGATCAGTTTCGTGCAGATGGAGCAGGTTTGTTCTGGAATGAAAAGATAATACGAGGTGTTTCCATGGTAGTATTTTTCTTTGTGAATAAGGTTATTTTTCCGGAAGGAGAAGCGAAAAGATAAATCAGGACAGGGCAGATGTCTTTGGGGGCATCCGCTCTGTTTTTTTTGATACTGTAAAGCGTTTTGCTTGTTTGCAATATGAGTTCGTGTTAAACTGTTTATAAAACTACCTGAAAATGGCAGCTATATTTTGGGAGATTTTCAGAGCATGTCACTGACAGAACATGGGAGGTATGAAATGAGCTTGGAAATAAAAAAAGTATCAGAAGAAGAAACAATAACAGTTGTCCTTGGTGGCAGACTTGACACAACGACTGCACCACAACTGGAAGAATTTGCGGAGAAAGAACTGCAGGATGTGAAAAATCTGATTCTTGATTTTGAGAATCTTGAGTACATATCATCGGCAGGACTGAGAATTATCCTGAAACTTCAGAAGATGATGAACAAAATTGGTACTATGAAGCTGATTCACGTAGGCGAAGCTATTCTTGAGATTTTTGAAGTCACCGGATTTGTGGATTTTTTGGATATTCAATAAAAAGTTTGGAAAGGTATTGAAATATGAAAGATAAAAGCATTGCCACGGCATATGTTTGCGATGAGGGCACAGAGGAAAAAATCATTCCCCTGCGCCCTCATCATGGTATGTGCCTGGCTTATTTTAAAGGCGAGGGATACAGTAACGGATTTACTGCACATATGGCAGAGATGCTGAAGATTTTTCTGAAAGGACAGAAAATTCGTCTTCATGTAGATACAGACGAGATCTGTTCGGCCTGTCCCAATAACTGCGGCGGACATTGTACACCTGGTGAACATGTGGTGGAATACGATAATGCTGTGCTGGAGAGATGTGGACTAAAGGCCGGTCAGGTTTTGGAATTTCAGGAATTTACGGAGCTGGTGCAGAAAAAGATTCTCGCGGATGGTAAGCGGGGGGAAATCTGCGGCAGCTGTCAGTGGAACAGTATCTGTGAAGAGCAGAAGAGCCGCTGGGAATAGAATTATATAGAAAATTCGAAAAATAATCTGATAATGAGAAAAAAACAACAATTATAAAAAGGTTTTTTGCGCCGGGCTGTATGGACAAATAATTTGAAAGTTGGTAAAATCACGATATGTTAGTCTTAACAAACTAACTGTGCTTGATAGAGCACTTCTGCGGAACGTGACCTTATTGCATATCTTGCAGAAAAAAATTTCACAAAAAATAATTGTCGCAACAGACAAAGAGGAGGATGCAAAGTATGCATAAGTGGAAGCTGTTTAAGAAATCAGCAGCGCTGGTCTTAAGCTCAGCAGTGATCGCGTCAGGAGTGCCGGTAACTGCAATGGCATCAGAGACAGAAGTATTCAATGATGCAGCAGGTGAGGAAGCACAGGAGGAAACAGTAGAGACATCCGATGTATCGGAGACAGAAGAAATTTCAGAGGTTTCATCAGAGCCAGATGGAGATTTTTCTGAGGAGATCGCAGAATCAGAAGAGATATCCGAAGAGAGTCAGGGAGAAGACGGGGCTGACTCCGTAGAAGAACTTCAGACAGAAGAAGCTGCCAATACACAGGAAACTGCTACAGATGCTTTCAGTGACGGAGATGCGTTTATGGCAGAAGCAGGAGAGGTTCTTCAGGATGCTTCTGAAATCACAGTAGCAGGTGTGAAATATCTCTGGTCCATGCAGCCGGCAGAAGGATATACACAGATCGGAACAACCGGTGTCTATGTAAAAGTTGCAGATGGTCAGACAGCCCTTGCAGGAAATCTGTACGGAACTGCAACATTGACCTATTCAGAATTTTATGCAGGTGACACTACGCAGGCAGGCTATGATGCTATTAGTTCTGCCACAACCAGCAAGAATCAGATTTTTGCAAACGAAGACAGCACAGAGGTAACATCTTCCGGATATCAGATTCAGGGTGTTAAGAATGTAAGCGTTGCTGTAGATGCAAATATCTATGCAGATGCACAGGTTCTGAAGGCTGCGGACAAGCTCCCAAAAGAAGGCGTTTATACAGAAGCATCGGGAATTACACTGAACGAAACACCTGCACAGGAAGTCGGACAATATAAAACATTGAACGCAGATGGAACTTACAGTGCCACGAAGCTGGATGTAAAAGCAACGGTAACGGATGCAGCAGCAGAGATCCAGGCACCTTCCATCTGGGGAGATTACATGCTGGTTGTGAGAGAAAACAGCACAGCATATCTCCGCAATTCCAGACAGGATACTTTTGCCGTAGGCGGAAATACCCTGGGAGCTATTGTTGAAACAGCAAGCGGAAAGAAAGTTGGGCTTCGCCATACATACGAGATCTGGGTACAGCCATATGAGCTTGCGTTCTCTAAGGATTCCAGACTTGCGGGAGAAAAGATCTCAAAAGTTACATACATTACTCCGGATGGTGCATATGTATATGAGTTTGGAGATCAAGCACCGTTTGTAAAAGCTCAGCCAGCCGAAGGCATGAGTGTTCAGGCGGCTTTTGTAAAAGGAAGCACAGATCAGGTTAAAATAGAGGGACTTGAAAAATATACAAATCCGAAGATTTCTGTATATTATACAACAGGAAGCGGACATTTCAAAAAAACCACATACATGGTTGACCACGCAGAAGCAAAAGACGGAGTAGTAACTTTTGATGCAGGTGTTGAGAGAGCTTCCGATGAGATCTATACGGTCATGATCTCCAGTGACAATTATGTAGATATGACAAAAAATATCACAACGGTTGGCGAACCGATCACAGTGGCAGGAGTATCTTATTACTGGATAAAAGGTGCTGCAGAAGGATATGCACAGATTCCGGGCACAGATGTTTACTATAAAGTGGCAAACGGACATAAAGAACTTACAGGAACACTTTATGGTACGGCAACGCTTACATACAGTGAATTTTACTCAGGAGATGCCGAGAGCCGTAAATATGACACGGTTACTTCTGCTACAACAAGGAAAGGTTCTGCATTTGGAAATGCCGATGTCCGGAACATGACAGAAAACGGTTATGAGATCACCGGTGTAAAGAATGTAAATGTTGCCACAGACGCGAAAACTTTTGCAGAAGCACAGATTCTTGTGGCAGCAGGTGAAGTACCGGAGAAAGGTGTTTATGCAGAGGCAGCAGGAATTAAGTTGAATACATTGCCGACGATAGAGCCGGGACAGTATAAGACACTTAAGGCAGACGGAACCTACAGTGCGTCAAAATTAAATGTAAAAGCGACTGTGACAGATGCGGAAGCGGTTCTGAATACATCTTCTCACTGGGGAGATTATGAGATCGATGTGAAAGAAAACAGCACAAAATATCTCCGCAATTCCAGAGATGACGCTGCATTTGAAGTGAATTCAGGAATTCAGGGAATGATTCTTGAGACAACCGACGGCGCAAAATATGGAATGCGTCATATGGATGAAATGTGGCTTCAGGTATACGAGGTTGCTTTCTCCAAGGAGGCAGGTCTTGCTGGAAAAACGGTGAATAAGATCACATACCTTATGTCTGACGGAGCATATGTATATGAGTTCAAGAATGGAATTTATATCAAACCGCAGGCAACAGAAGCCATGGCAGTTTCACCGGAGTTTACAGATAAGAATCATGTAAAGCTTACAAATCTTGATAAATATAAGAATCCGAAAGTATCTGTTTCCTATTCAACCGGTATTGGCCATGCATCCGTAACTACATATCTTGCACAGGATGCAGTGGCAGAAAATGGCGTGGTAACTCTGGATTCAGCAGCTGCAAGAGCAGAGAACGAGACATATACAGTTAAGGTTTCCAGCGATGATTATGCAGATGTTTCTGCACAGATCGTATACGGAACCATTGCGCTTAATAAAACTTCCGGTACATTATATATCGGTGCAACACAGCAGCTTAGTGTAAGCGGTGACAATTGCACAGATGTAACATACGCATCCAGCAATTCCAAAGTAGCAACAGTAGATGTAAATGGAAAAGTAACAGCAAAAGCAGCCGGAACAGCTGTGATCACAGCAAAATCTTCCATTGGAAAGACTGCAACTTATAAAGTGACTGTAAAAACGCCATCTGTGAAGCTGAATGTTACTTCCAGAACTCTTTATGTAAAAGGAGCTCCGGCAACAGTTGCGTTGAAAACTACAAAAACAGGAGTTTCCGGAACCGTAACTTACACAAGCAGTAATACAAAAGCTGCAACTGTTGATAAAAATGGAAAAGTAACGGCAAAGGCAGCCGGAACAACTGTAATTACAGCAAAATGTGGAAACTATAAAGCAACCTGCAGGATTACAGTTAAGAATCCGACAATCAAAGCAGCTGCGTCTGTAAGTACATTGTTTAAAGGAAGAACAAGCCAGATTAAAGTAACAAGAACAGGGCTTTTCGGAACCATAACTTACACAAGCAGTAATACAAAGGTAGCGTCCGTAGACAAAAATGGAAAAGTAACGGCAAAAGCAGCCGGAACAACTGTAATTACAGCAAAATGCGGAAGCTATAAAGCAACCTGCAGGATTACAGTTAAGAATCCGACGATCAAAGCCACTGCGTCTGTGGGTACTTTGTTTGCAGGTGGAACAAGTCAGATTAAAGTGACAAAGACAGGTCTCACTGCAAAAGTAACCTACACAAGCAGCAATAAATCAGTTGCAACTGTAAGTGCCAGCGGAAAAGTAACAGCCAAAAAAGCCGGAACAACTGTAATTACAGCAAAATGTGGAAGCTATAAGGCGACCTGCAAGATCACAGTTAAGAAAGGCACATTAAAACTTACATCAAAAATAGCAGTAAGTGTAAAAGCAAAGAAGACAACTGCGATCAAAGCAACTGCATCCTCCAATGCAAAGATCACTTACACAAGCAGCAACACAAAAGTGGCAACAGTAAGCAGCAAGGGTGTTGTAAAAGGCATCAAAAAAGGAACAGCTGTTATTACGGTATCCAGCAACGGAATCACAAAGAAAGTGAAAGTAACTGTAAAATAGCCATATATTTCTTCTGAATATATTATAAAAACCTTCCCAAAAACAGCATCAGACCTGCCTCGAAACAGGTCTGATGCCATAAAAAAGAAAAAATTCGATTTTTTTGAAATTTTTTAATTTTTTCTATTGACAAACCAATAAAACTCTAATATAATAGCTCTTGCAGTTGAGCAACACACAAACAACTGAAAAGAAAATATCGAAGCGTGGCTCAGTTTGGTAGAGCGCTGCGTTCGGGACGCAGAGGTCGCAGGTTCAAATCCTGTCGCTTCGACTACTGATGAGAATCCCTTGCGAGGGGTTCTTTTTTTGCGTTCACACGGATTTCGGAATCCTTAAGAGGAATGATTTTCTCTGATTTTCATATATATTAACGAAGCCAAAATACCGGAGGGACGTGCGTGGCAGGGTATCAGCGTTTTGTTGCGTATGTATATGAGTATCGTAAGGGGAAAAAAGATGGCAGCAGCGGCTATGTGAGAGTGGAGGCCAGGGATAGAAAGTGCAGGATTGAGGTGCATCTGCGCTGTGTTGGCCTGGAGCCGGGGAGCAGATGCCGGGTGTATGGATTCGTGCGGCGGGAAGGACTGATGGACGGAATCCTGATTGGAAGCTGCATGACAGGACGTGAGCGGATCGAGTGTATGCTGGAGACGGACACAGAGGATATAGGCGGCATGGGAAAAAATCTCCAGAATCTGGGAGGAATGCTGCTGATCTCAGATGCAGGAGGCTTCTGGGGGACGGAATGGGACGATCAACCTATACGGCCGGAGAATTTCCGGGAATGGAAAAAAGAGAAAAAAGTGAATGCCGATGAGAAACGGGAAGCGGGAATTGTAGTAGAAGCGGAACCGAAGAAAAAGCAAAATGCAGAAAACAAAAATACAGAAAACCAGGTAAGGGAAGAGCTGATACGGCAGGAGGAGATGCAGCAGGAAGTAAAGGAGCGGACGGCTGCGTCAGAATCCAAGACCATGATCGCACAAGAAATCAGAGAATCTGAGCAGACAAATTATTCTGGACTTCAAGGGTCAGAATCCAACATTAAGTGCTCTGAAGCGAAGCCACATAGCCAGTTGTCTAAATCGCCCGAGCACCCTGGGACACATCCCGGCACATCCTGTACCCCGTTTCCAGACGGCCAGTTCACAGACTGCCGTAAAATCAAGCCATCTGACTGTAATCTCTTATGCCGAAAAAACGGCTGCTTCTGCAGTAACCGCTTTGTTATGTATGGATATCAGAATTTCGGTCATCTTCTGCTGGGCCGGAATCACCAGGGACAGTACATACTGGGAGTTCCCGGCAGCTACAGCCAGCAGGAGCGCTTCATGGCCAATATGTTCGGCTTTCCCTATTTCAAGGAAAGTCCGGATATCCGGATCCCAGGCGGGAAAGGCGGATACTGGTACTGTTTTATCAGTATGTGAATATATGTTACAAATCCATACCACGTATTTCAACTACCGGGATCGTTCGAAGAAGAATATCCCGGTAGTTTTTCATTTCCTCTTCGGAGCAGGCACTGAAACCGGGAATCAGAACACCGTCGGAATCCCGGTACGCCTGAAGATAATAGACTTTGGCGTTGCTTAACCACTCTGCAATCTCCCGGAAATCGTTTTTGGAGTGAAGCTCACGGACTACCGTAGTTCGGAATTCGTAATCCAGACTGCCGTTCAGAAGCCAGTCTGCAGTTTCCTGAATTGCATTTATGTCAGAAGCTACTCCGGTAAGGCTGTGATAATTGGATGGACAGGCTTTGATATCCATGGCAACTTTGTTGATCAGACCCTGGGTGGCGAGGGCTTTTACCACAGAGGGACGGGAACCATTGGTATCAAGCTTGATGTCATAACCAAGTTCTTTGATTTTCTTCAGAAAATCCGGAAGCTCAGGTGCAAGTGTAGGCTCGCCGCCGGAGATGCAGACTCCGTCCAGAATTCCTTTTCTTTTTTTCAGAAAAGAGAGAATTTCATCCAGGGAATATGAGGGCTGGGAATCAGGCTCCACAACAAGAGCACTGTTCTGACAGAAAGGGCAGCGGAAATTGCAGCCTCCAAGAAAAATCGTGCATGCCACACGGCCAGGGTAATCTAAAAGCGTTGTTTTATTAAAGCCACAGATCTTCATAGATAGAATCAATCCTTTCGTTTACATAAAATAAATACCTGAATAAAAACAGACGAATCACAGCAAATCGAAATCATTACGTTTTATATTACAGATATTATAAGAATACTCTTACAGAGATAATGCTGCAAGACTGCGTTGGAAATTTATTTAACGAAAATTGACAAACAGACGCAGGATATTTTACGACTGGGAATATGTCTGGCGAAGTATAGAAAACTTGCAACACATCATTTCTGCACATTGCACAACCAGTAAAAACTACGTATAATTAGGCAAGAGCTAAAGTGGATGACAACTGTGAATACCCATACAACAAAAATGAAAGGACACAGACCATGGCAGAACATACATTGCTGAGAAAACTGGAAGTACTGTGGGGAATTCCCATTTTCTGTACAGACCAGGAAGGAAAAAATATATGCAGCTTTGGAATATTTTCCGAAAAACAGAATCCTCTGACCGTATCAGATGAACTGCTTCAGACATTGATCCGTCAGGCGAGAGAACAGGATGTGCCGGTAATATATAAGATATCCGGGAAAATTTATTTTTTCTGCATCAGCAGTGGAAGCCATTATTATCTGTCTGGTCCGGTCTGCGCGGAGCAGATGAGCTATGTGGAGATCCACCAGTTTTACAAAAAATATCATATGTCTCCGAAAGAAGAGCGCCATCCTGACAAGATGACTATGAACCGTATGCTGAATTTTGTGAGCTTTCTGTATGAAATGCTGGAGGGAAAAGATATACAGCCGGATGAACTGATGGAGAAAAATAATCTCATCGAAGAAAAAGAAATCCGGGAAGAGAATGATAAGGTCCGGATCGAGCTGGATAAAAGAGATGACGCATCCTACCATCATACCTATATGGAAGAGCGATACGTTATGGATACGATCCGGGCAGGAGATGTGGATAAGGTTAATGAACGTGCGGATGGTCTTTTTGAAAAGGCAGGAATCCTTTCGAAAAAACATTTTAACAACCAGAGAAATCTGGCAATCGTAAGCGTTACCATGGCGACTAGAGAAGCTATAGCAGGAGGAGTGGCACCAGCAGATGCCTATCGTCTCAGCGATTATCTGATCAATCAGATCGATCAGTGCCAGACTCTGGAGGAGATCATTGAACTGAACAGACGATGTCTTTATAAATTTACCAAGCTGGTAGCAGACACCAGAAAGACGAGGAATTTTTCCGGCTATACAGAACAGTGCAAGGATTACATATCCCAGAACTATCACCATAAGATCTATCTGGAAGATATCGCAGAAGCGATCGGGATCAGCCAGGGTCATCTTTCCAGAATATTTCGGCAGGATATGGGGATGAAGATACAGGACTATATTCTGAAATTCAGGGTGGAGCGTGCGGCGAATCTTCTGAAATATTCTGATGCCACGCTTTCAGATATCAGCGATTATGTGTGCTTTAATTCCCAGAGCCATTTTGGCAGTGTGTTTAAGGAATATATGAAAATGACTCCCGGGCAATATCGGGAAAAATATAAACGCAAGGAATTTTATACCTGATAAAAATGCTACCTGAGTTTATAAAAATATTAGAAATGTGTTGGAAAAATGATAAAAACATCAGAATTATGATAACAAAAACGAAAAAACTATGATTATAATATGCTTGTCGATGAGACATACCTAAGAGATCCAATCAGAGCAGGGCGCGCAGAAAATTGATATGTTCTGGTACGGATCGTTAAACCAACATAAAAGGTGGAGGAAAGAAATGCAAAAGTTAAAACACGAACCGGCATATTATGAAACGACGAAGTTCAAATGGAGACAGCGTATCGGTTTTGGTATCAGTGATTATGCTTGTAATCTTGCATACCTTCTTGCCAACACATACCTTCTCTTCTATTACACAAACTGCGCGGGACTTGCAGCTGGAGCGGTTGGATTTATGTTCGTAGTAACAAAATTCATTGATGCTTTCACAGACTACATGGTAGGTGCAATGATCGACCGTACAGATACCAAGATGGGACGTTACCGTCCGTGGATGCTTTACGGAGCACCGGTCCTTGCAGTTGGAATGGTTCTTCTGTTCTCTGTTCCTACAGGATGGAGCGCAGGTGCCAAGCTTGCATGGGCATATGTTACATACGTAATCTTCTCATTTGGTTACACTCTGGTAAACATTCCGATGGCACCGATCGTATCTTCTCTGTCACCGTCTGCAACAGAGCGTACAAAGATTTCTACAACACGTACTGTATTTTCAAACCTTGGATCACTGACATCTTCTCTGTTTGTGCTTCCGATGGTATACTTCTTCTCCGGCTCCAAAGATGCAACAGGTGCAGCACTGGCTACCGGATACCGTAACACAAACATTGTACTTGGAATCATCGTTATCGTTATCATGGCAATCTGCGTATTCTCTATCGTAGAGATCAATCCTCCGACACAGTCCGCAGGAAAGAGCTCTCTGATCAAGGATATCGGAAACCTGGTAAAGAACAAATACTACATCATGTTCCTTGGCGAAGTATTCTTCCTCTTCCTTGGATACCTTGGAATGTACGGAGCAATGCAGTATTACTACACATACATTGTTGGCGATGTAAGCGGAATGTCCCTTGCACTTACCTTACTTACTTTACTTGCTATTCCGACCATGGTTCTTGCAGCATACCTCAACGGTAAGGGAATCGCAAAGATCAAACTGATCCAGTTTGGTGCGATCGTGGATGTGATCGGTTATCTGATCCTTTTCTTCACATCAAACGGAACTGTTGCAACAGCATCTCTTGGTCTGATCGGCCTTGGATTCGGTTTCCGTTCCAGTATGTTCTTCTCCATGATGCCTGACATCTTCGATTACACAGAGTGGCAGGTAGGAAGAAACCTTGGTGGAACACAGAATGCGATCCAGGGATTTGTAAACAAGCTTTCATCTGCAGCAGCATCTGCGATCGTATCTGCACTCCTTGTATGGGGTAACTACGATGCAGCAAAACTTGATGAGGCAATTTCAAAAGGTGTAGACATTGCAACGAATTTCTCGCAGACACACACAGCAATCAACTTTGCATTTGGTGGTCTTTCTCTGATCTCCACAATTCTTGCTATTGTTGTACTGCTTCCGTACGATCTGGATAAGAAATATCCGCAGATCCGTGCAGACCTTGACAAACGTCAGAATAAGAACTAATTCATAAAACAGAAAAACAGCAAAATAAGGAGCATCGAAAGGTGCTCCTTTCTATTACGAAAAGAAATTCAGGAGGAAAATAATATGTGGAATTACGCCTATACAGTACCGGAAAACAAAAAAGTAAGGGTGATCGTACATACAGACTGCAAAAACGAGGCAGATGACCAGTATGCAGTAGCGCATCATCTCATGACACCAAGATTCGACGTAAAAGGCCTTGTTGCGGGTCATTTCTGGAAAAACCCGCAGCAGTACGGCGAGCTTGGTACTGCACAGGCAAGCTACGATGAGATCATCAAAGTTATGGATCTTATGGGGCTTAAGAATCAGTATCCGGTAAAGCTGGGTGCACCGCGTGCCCTTGAGGATGAGCATACACCAATCGATTCCGAGGGTGCAAGATTCATTATCGAGGAAGCGATGAAAGACGATAAGAGACCGTTATACATCGCATGCCAGGGAGCAATCACAGACGTTGCATCCGCACTTCTGATGAAACCGGAGATCGCAGAGCGAATGACCGTGATCTGGATCGGCGGAGCTGACTACCCAAAGGGAGGATTTGAGTTCAATCTGATGATGGATATCAATGCTGTAAACGTGGTATTCTCCTCCAAAGTGCCGGTATGGCAGGTACCGATGAGCCTTTACAAAGTGATGGCTGTTTCTCTTGCAGAGCTTCAGCTGAAGGTTCGTCCATGCGGAAAGATCGGAAAATATCTGTTTGAGCAGCTGGTAGATTTCAACCACGTAGCTGCAAAGTACGAAATGGACTGGCCACAGGGCGAAATCTGGGGACTTGGTGATCAGGGAACTATCGCTGTTCTTATGGAAGAGCTGGAAAAAGTAAGCTATGATATGGTGCCTGCACCGAGAATCGCTGAGGATATGACATACATTCACGGACAGAATAACCGTGAGATCCGTGTGTACAAATATCTGGATGCAAGACTGACACTGGAAGATTTCTTTGCAAAACTGGCACTGAACTTCGGTGATGAGAAAAAAATTTGAGGTAAAATGAAATGAAAAATTATCTGGTTTTTGATGCAGGCGGAACATTTACGAAATACGCGTTAATGGACGAAAATGCGGAAATTCTTGAAAAAGATAAGGTTCCCACACCGGATTACCGTACAAAGACAAAAGAGGACTACTATCAGGTTCTGGACGGTGTTGTGGAAAAATACAGAAACCGCATCGAGGGTATTGCAATCAGCATGCCTGGTATGCTGGATAATAAAGATGGCTACTGTGTAACTGCCGGATATCTTGCATATCTTGCAGGAAGCACAGTGGGAACAGAGCTTTCCAAGCGTTACGGAATCCCGGTTTCCGTGGAAAATGACGGAAAATGTGCCGCACTTGCGGAGTTCTGGAGAGGAAGCCTTAAGGGCTGCACAAACGGAGCTGTAGTAGTTCTTGGTTCCGGAGTTGCCGGTGGTATCATTCTTAACGGAAAGCTGTTCCGCGGAAATCATTTTACAGCCGGTGAGTACAGCTATGTATGCACAGATGCAAGCAAACCGGGAGAGCTGGACAGCTACTGGGGACTGAACTGTGGCGCGGAAGGTCTGTCCAAGATCGTGGCAAAGCATACAGGTGAGGACTGGCAGAATTACGATGGGCTGAAGATTTTTGAACTGGCAAATAACGGAGATGAAAAAGTACTCGCAGGTCTGAAGGAATATACAGACGGACTGGCAGTGCAGATCTATAATCTGAACATTTATCTGGATCTGGATATCATCGCAGTCGGCGGCGGTATCAGCCAGCAGCCGCTTCTGCACAAATATCTGCAGAGAAGTATGGATGAGGTGCTTGAGAACATTCCTCTTAGAAAAGTATCTCCATACGTACCGGAGCCGAAGCTGACAAACTGCAGATTCTATAATGACGCAAATTTAATTGGTGCTTTGTATCATTTTATGAACAAATAATTGAGGAATCCGATTATTTGTTCATGAGGAAGTAGCGAAGCGGATTCCGAATGTCCGCTTGAAAATACAATAAGGAGGGACTTATAAAATGGCATTTCCGGAGAATTTTTTATGGGGCGGTGCAGTAGCTGCCAATCAGTGTGAGGGTGCATATAATGAAGACGGAAAAGGTTTATGCACACAGGATGTAACACCACATGGAATCGTAGGACCGAGAACAGAAGAGCCTACAGAAGATAACATGAAGCTGGTAGGAATCGACTTCTATCATCGTTACAAAGAAGATGTGAAATTATTTGCGGAGATGGGCTTCAAAGTATTCCGTACATCCATTGCATGGAGTCGTATTTTCCCTAACGGAGATGAGGAGACACCAAACGAAAAAGGCCTTCAGTTTTATGATGATCTTTTTGACGAATGCCATAAATATGGGATCGAGCCACTGGTAACGATCTCTCACTATGAAACACCGCTTCATCTTGCAAAAACCTACGATGGTTGGGTAAACAGAAAGATGATCGGTTTCTATGAGAGATATGTAAGAACTATTTTTGCAAGATACGGAAAAAAGGTAAAATACTGGCTGACCTTTAATGAGATCAACTCCGTTCTCCATGAGCCGTTCTTAAGCGGTGGTATTTACACAGACAAGGATAAGCTTTCCCAGCAGGATCTTTATCAGGCAATTCATCATGAGCTGGTTGCAAGTGCCCTTGCAACAAAGATCGGTCACGAGATGATGCCGGATGCAAAGATCGGATGTATGATCTTAAGCATGCCGACTTATCCGCTGACACCATGCCCGGATGATGTGATCAAGACTATGGAGAGCGTTCATAAGAACGACTTCTTCGGTGATGTTCATGTACGTGGATATTATCCTGGATATATGAAACGCTATTTCCGTGAGAACAACATCGAGATTAAATTTGAGCCAGGCGATGAGGAGATTCTGAAGAACACTGTGGACTTTGTTTCTTTCAGCTATTACATGAGCATCTGCGAGACAGCAGATCCGGAAAAGAGAGTCGGCGGAAAAGGTAATATCATGGGTGGCGTTCCAAACCCGTATCTGGAGGCTTCTGAGTGGGGCTGGCAGATCGACCCGAAGGGACTTCGCTATGTGCTGAACTACTACTGGGATCGTTATCAGAAGCCGCTGTTCATCGTTGAGAACGGACTGGGCGCAGTGGATAAGCTCGTAGAGAAGGATGGCGTTCTGACGGTAGAGGATGACTATCGTATCGATTATCTCCAGAAGCATCTTCTCCAGGTAGAGGAAGCCGTAAAAGATGGTGTAGACGTTATGGGCTACACTTCCTGGGGCTGCATCGACCTTGTCAGTGCATCCACAGCAGAGCTGAAAAAACGCTACGGTTATATCTATGTAGACCGTAACGATGACGGAACAGGTACTCTGAACCGTTATAAGAAAAAATCCTTCTACTGGTATAAAGATGTGATCGCTACGAATGGTGAATCACTTCACAAATAAAACGAACAGATAAAAGTAAGAAAACGCTGCAGAAGCTGATATGAAAAACTTCTGCAGCGCTTTTTGTATACATGTTAAACGAATTTGACACAGAATAGCTGGAAAGCTATAATCGAACAGAGTACAGATACAGACATATTTATATATCATAAATAAATCAGAAAATCAGAGAATTACGTAATTTTTGAAATACAGGAGGAACATAAGTGACAGATCAGGAACGTTTTATGAAAGAGGCGATCCGCCAGGCAAAAAAAGCCCGCGCACTGGATGAGGTGCCGATCGGCTGTGTGATCGTATACGAAGGCAAGATCATAGCCAGAGGCTACAACCGCCGCAATACCGACAAAAATACGCTGTCTCATGCAGAACTTAATGCTATCCGCAAAGCCAGCAAAAAACTGGGAGACTGGCGTCTGGAGGGCTGTACCATGTACGTGACACTGGAACCCTGCCAGATGTGCTCCGGGGCTCTTGTACAGTCCAGGATCGATGAAGTAGTGATCGGCTGTATGAACCCCAAAGCAGGCTGTGCAGGTTCTGTTATGAATCTTCTTCAGATCGAAGGCTTCAACCATCAGGTGAAGATCACAGAAGGCGTTCTTGAAGAAGAATGCTCCGAGATGCTTTCTACATTCTTTCGCGAGCTCCGTGAGAAGAAAAAACAGGCGAAGATGCTGAAAAAACAGGAGGCAGAACGTTTGGCAGAGCAACAGGTGCAGGCAGAAGCATCAGAATAAAAGCGGAGAACCGAAGACAGAACGAAGAAAGTTCTGCACGATTTTCTCTTGACAGGAGCCCTTGAAAATATCAAAATAAAACCATAAATGGATTTCAGATAAAAGACATCCATTCAGAAAAATATGAGAGCCGTTTATACAGAAACGACAGGAAAGGGAGGATCACACAATGGAACTTGAAGTATTAAGAAAAGACATGGTAGCAGCAATGAAGGCTAAAGATAAGGTAACGAAGGAAGCAGTTTCCGCACTGATCGCAGCAGTGAAGAAAGTTGCCATCGATGAGGGCTGCCGTGATGATATCAAGGGTGATCTGGTAGACAGAGTTATCCTGAAAGAGCTTAAGACAGCGAAAGAGCAGATCGATACCTGCCCTGCAGACCGTACAGATCTGAAAGAAGAATATCAGGCAAGATACGACATCATTGCAAAATATGCTCCGAAGCAGATGGATGAGACAGAGATCAAGGCTTATCTTGAGGAAAAATTCTCCGATGTTCTTGCAACCGGAAACAAAGGTCAGATCATGAAAGCAGTCATGGGCGATCTGAAAGGTAAGGCTGACGGTAAGCTTATCAATCAGGTAGTTGCCGGATACTGCAAATAAAATAAGACAAAAAAATCCCGCCGGATCAGTCATAAATGATGAATCCGGCGGGAATGCTGTTTATATAGAGATCATTATAATCTTTTTTACGCGCGCCGCACCTCGGAATGGTCTCACAGACGTTACCTCTACAGTTAACTCAGCCCAGGCACCCTCACGGCACACAAGAGCTTCTGCTTAGTGCTGCTGCATTCCTGCCCTGACACGGTTCACAGATTCCTGTTGCGTAAGACCCAAACGTCAACGCCACTTATAGAGGGCTGCTCCACAAGATACAAGCCTCAGATTGGCATCACCCCTGCTGTAGCGGATTGCAGGTACAGGGCACCGCTATCTCCCCGGCTGCGCGGAATTTAATTATAGACTCTCGGCGTGGATTTGTCAAGGCACGGCAGACAAATTTATATATCCTTTTCCTGTACAGAAGCTGCTCTGTTTTGTGACTGCCTGTACATTTTCAAGAGGTTTTTTGGCTATTGTGCACAGACTGAAAATGCTTTATAATATTATAATGTGTAAAACTCTTTAAAAAGAGAAAATAATGTAGCTGTTTCCGAAACAGCAACAAATAAAATGTGCACATAAGAGAGCACAGAATGGAGGACGCTATGATCAAAAGAATCGGTCTGCTGACAAGCGGCGGTGACTGCCAGGCACTGAACGCAACTATGAGAGGCGTTGTGAAGGGACTGAGCAACAGCGTTGAAAACCTTGAGGTATATGGATTTGATGATGGTTACAAGGGTCTGATCTACGGGAAATACCGTATGCTCACAAGCAAGGATTTTTCCGGAATCCTGACTCAGGGCGGTACTATTCTCGGAACATCCAGACAGCCGTTCAAGCTTATGCGGGTGCCGGATGAGAAGGGACTTGACAAGGTTGAGGCCATGAAACAGACTTATTATAAGCTCTGTCTTGACTGCCTTGTGATTCTCGGCGGAAACGGTACACAGAAAACAGCCAATCTTCTTCGTGAAGAGGGATTAAATATCATTCATCTTCCGAAAACAATTGATAATGATATCTGGGGAACTGATATGACCTTCGGTTTCCAGAGCGCGCTGGAGATCGCGACGAATGCAATCGACTGCATCCATACAACAGCAGCATCCCACGGACGCGTATTTATCGTTGAGATCATGGGACATAAGGTTGGAAGTCTTACACTGAATGCCGGTGTTGCCGGTGGCGCAGATGTAATCCTGATCCCGGAGATCCCGTATGATATCAACAAGGTTGCGGAAGCCATCCAGAAGCGTAATAAGGCAGGCAAACGTTTCACCATTCTTGCAGTAGCTGAGGGAGCCATCTCCAAAGAAGATGCAGAGCTTCCGAAGAAGAAATACAAAGAAAAACTTGCAGAAAGAGCGAAGAAATATCCGTCTGTATCCTATGAGATCGCAGATCAGATCCAGCAGGTAACCGGAAGTGAGGTACGTATCACAGTTCCGGGGCATATGCAGCGAGGCGGAGAGCCATGTGCATATGACCGTGTTCTTTCTACAAGAATCGGTGCAGGTGCAGCACAGGCGATCATGGATGAGGAATATGGTGTAATGATCGGTGTCGTCAACGGCAAGATCAAACGGGTTCCTCTTGCCGAATGTGCAGGCAAGCTGAAGATGGTATCACCGAAGGATCAGCTTGTAAAAGCAGCCAAACAGATTGGAATCAGCTTTGGCGATTAATCAATTATAAGTCATCTGGCCGCCGCGGGAGTGTTTCCGCGGCGACTGTGGCGAAGAGAAGGAGTGTTTTATGAGTTATACTGCTCTTTACCGTAAATTTCGTCCTGATAATTTTGACGATGTAAAAGGACAGGATCATATTGTGACAACACTGACTAACCAGATCAAGGCGAACCGTATCGGACACGCATATCTGTTCTGCGGAACAAGAGGTACTGGTAAAACTACCGTAGCGAAGATCCTGGCGAAGGCAGTAAACTGCGAACATCCTGTCAATGGCAGTCCCTGCAACGAATGTGCCATGTGCAAGGCTATTCAGGCAGGAACCGCTATGAATGTGATTGAGATCGATGCAGCCTCCAACAACGGTGTTGACAACATCCGTGAGATCCGTGAGGAGGTAGCCTACCGTCCTACAGAGGGTAAATATAAGGTTTACATCATAGATGAGGTGCATATGCTCTCAACAGGAGCCTTCAATGCCCTTCTGAAAACTCTGGAAGAGCCGCCTTCCTACGTTATTTTTATTCTGGCGACAACAGAGGCACATAAGATCCCAATCACGATTTTGTCCAGATGTCAGCGCTATGATTTTCACAGGATCTCCATTGACACCATAGCGGCCAGACTTTCCGAGCTTCTTGCGGCTGAAGGCGTGGAGGCAGAGGAGAAGGCAGTCCGCTATGTGGCAAAAAAAGGCGATGGCTCCATGCGAGATGCCCTGAGTCTTCTGGATCAGTGTATTTCCTTTTATCTGGGACAGGTACTCACCTATGATAAAGTCCTGGATGTTCTGGGAGCGGTTGACACGGAGGTGTTCAGCAAGCTGCTCCGCAAAGTTCTTTCAGGTGATGTGACAGGCTCCATTCATGTGCTGGAGGATCTGATCACAGGCGGCCGCGAGCTGGGGCAGTTTGTAACGGATTTTACATGGTATATGCGTAATCTTCTTCTTGTGAAGACTTCTGAGAATCCGGAGGAAGCGATTGATGTTTCGTCAGAGAATCTGAAGCTTCTTAAGGAAGAGAGCGAAATGACAGATGTGGAGACACTGATGCGTTACATCCGTATTTTTTCGGATCTGTCCAATCAGATCCGTTTTGCAAGCCAGAAGCGCGTTCTTGTGGAGATCGCGCTGATCAAGCTTTGCAGACCTGCGATGGAGACGAATCTGGATTCTGTTCTGGACAGACTTCGTGTGCTGGAGAAGCAGATGGAGGAGCGGCCGGTGCAGCAGGTGATCATCCGGGAGGGTGATGCCGGGGCTGTGCAGGAGACGGGAATGGCCGGAAGTGAATCTCAGATGAGGCAGCCGGCTCCGCAGAAAGCAGCACCAGAGGATCTGCAGAAGATCGTAGCAGGATGGAGGACAATTGTGGGACAGACCACAGGGCTTTTCAAGCAGTCCCTGCAGAGAGCGGTTCCGAAATATAACGGAGAAACAGGAGATCCGGTTCTTTATATAGAGTTTCAGGATTTTCTGGGACAGAATTATGTAGATAATCCGGAAGCGCAGAAAGAGCTTCAGGATATTATCGCAGCGAAAACAGGAAAAAATGTGGAGATTCATATGCTGGTAGCCAATAAACATCAGCATACCAATCTTGCACAGATCACAGTGGATGATGCACTCCGGGAGAATATCCACATGGATATTGTAGTGGAAGAGGACCCGGACGAAACATAAAAATAAAAAACAAAGATCAGGAGGATTTTTTTATGGCAAAAAGAGGTGGATTCCCAGGTATGGGTATGCCGGGAAACATGAACAATCTTATGAAGCAGGCGCAGAAGATGCAGCGTCAGATGGAAGAGAACCAGAAGGCTCTCGAGGAAAAAGAATTCACTGCAACTGTAGGTGGCGGAGCTGTTGAAGTTACGATCTCCGGTAAACGTGAAGTAACCAAGGTTAAGCTTTCCGAAGAGGCAGTAGATCCGGATGATATCGAGATGCTTGAGGATATGATCGCAGCAGCAACAAACGAAGCTCTTCGTCAGGTAGAGTCTGAGTCCGCAGCAGTAATGTCCAAGCTTACAGGTGGCCTTGGCGGATTAGGCGGAGGCCTTCCTTTCTGATGGAATACTACAGCAGCCATATCAACAAGCTTATTGAGCAGCTTTCCCATCTTCCGGGAATCGGAGCAAAATCAGCCCAGAGGCTTGCTTTTCACATCATGAATATGCCGAAGGATCAGGTGGAACAGCTGACCGCGTCCATCACAGATGCCAGACAGAACGTTCAGTACTGTAAATGCTGTTATACACTGACTGATCAGGAGCTTTGCCCGATCTGCGCCAATCCGAAGCGTGACCACAGCACGATCATGGTCGTGGAGAATACCAGAGATCTGGCAGCCTACGAAAAAACAGGCAAGTTTGACGGAGTTTACCACGTACTTCATGGCGCGATCTCCCCGATGCTGGGAATCGGCCCGGATGATATTAAACTGAAAGAGCTGATGAAGCGTCTTCAGGGGGATGTGCAGGAAGTTATTGTGGCGACCAATTCCAGTCTTGAGGGAGAGACGACAGCCATGTATATCAGTAAGCTGATCAAGCCTACAGGGATCAAGGTAAGTCGTATTGCCAGCGGAGTTCCGGTGGGCGGCGACCTGGAGTACATTGACGAGGTAACACTTCTCCGGGCACTGGAAGGCCGTGTGGAATTATAAGTCTTAAACAGCAGCGCATCATAAAAAAGGGAGGTGAGAGTGGTGGCAAAAAAGAAAGCAACTTCTTCCGATGTGGCAGAAAGAGCGGGGGTTTCCCAGGCAACGGTATCTATGATCCTGAACCGGAAATATAATGTTTCTTTTTCCAGGGACACAGTAGAACGCGTGGAACAGGCAGCCAGGGAGCTCGGGTATGAGCTGCCGGGACGCCGGAAACATAAGGGAAGCCGTCGGGAAAAGCTGATCGTTGTTTTCTGTCCGACACTCACAAGTCCTTATTATGTGCTGCTTCTTCAGGGGATTGAGGCAGTGGCCAATGAACAGGGATATGGGGTCTTTATCTGCAATACGCAGCGTGATGCAGGTCTGGAAGAAAAATATCTCCGGATGATGCAGACCATGCGCCCCGGCGGAATTATTTACACCTGTAATCCCCACCCGGATTTTCAGCACCAGGTAGAAAAGATCGCAAAAGAAATTCCGCTTGTTATCATCAGTAACAAAGAAAAAACCACCACTGTAGATGCTATCAATCAGGATAATACGGTTGTGGGAAGAATGATGGCAAGACATCTGCTGGATCTGGGACATACAGACGTGGCATTTATCACACCGCCTCTGACGAGAAGACAATGGCAGAGATCCAAGCGAGTGGAAGGTTTTGTCCGTGAATTTGAAAAAGAGGGCAAAAAAGATCACGTGATCATCAAGGCGGCAGATGAGTCCAATGACAGAAGGATTCCGCGTATGGATTCTGAGTATGCCATGGGCTATGAGCTGACCATGGAGCTCCTTAAAGAAGGGAAAAAATTCACGGCTATTGCAGGCCAGAATGATATGATGGCGATCGGTGCGATTGATGCACTCCGTGAGATGCATCTGCATGTGCCAAGAGATGTCTCTGTCATTGGCTGTGATAATATTTTCTACTCCGGGATCCGCAGGATATCCCTGACAACGATCGACCATTTTGTTGCACTGAAGGGCAGAGATGCCTGCGACATCGTTATCCGGAAGATCGATATGAATGACAAGTTTTACCTGGATGAAAGACCGGCCAGTCTGTACAATATTGAGTATACTCCGAAGCTGATCACACGCAGCACAACGGGGTATGCAAAGGTAGGCAGAAACATGTCTGAACAGCAGAAAAATAAATGATGAAACACGAATTATTAGTAATAATATAAAAGAAGACTTTCACAAATACATTTAGGTGTAAAAGCTTTAAAAACTGGTATTTACAGTGATATTTGCTCCGTGGGAATATAGTTGTAAGCTGTTATGGGTGAAAAAATTGACAGACGCTATTAATAAAAAGAAACTTTATTAATAAAATATTTATTAATAAAAAATAATCGTCTTGACCCTCGCAATGAGTTTGTTATAATGGAATCATCAATAAAAAGAACGAACGTAAAACAGGAGGAAAAAACAATGAAATTTTTTATCGACACAGCCAAAGTAGAGGATATCAGAGAAGCAAATGACATGGGTGTTATCTGTGGTGTTACAACCAACCCGTCCCTGATCGCCAAAGAAGGAAGAGATTTTAACGAAGTAATCAAAGAGATCACAACAATCGTTGACGGACCGATCAGCGGTGAGGTTAAAGCTACAACAACAGACGCTGAGGGAATGATCCGTGAGGGTCGTGAGATTGCAGCGATTCATCCGAACATGGTAGTTAAGATCCCGATGACAACAGAGGGCCTGAAAGCAGTTAAGGTTCTTTCCTCTGAGGGAATCAAGACAAACGTTACTCTGATCTTCTCCGCAAACCAGGCACTCCTTGCTGCAAGAGCAGGTGCTACATATGTATCTCCGTTCCTTGGAAGACTGGATGATATTTCTACAGATGGTGTTGAGCTGATCCAGCAGATCGCTGAGATGTTTGCAGTTGCAGATATCCCTACAGAGATCATCGCAGCAAGCGTTCGTCATCCAATGCACGTAACAGCATGTGCACTTGCAGGTGCTGATATCGCTACCGTACCATTCAAGGTAATCGAGCAGATGACACATCATCCGCTGACAGATGCAGGTATTGCGAAATTCCAGGCTGACTACAAAGCAGTATTTGGTGAATAATCGAGAATAACAGGGCACAAAAAAAGGAGATATTTTTAACATGGATAAGTTAGAACTTCAGAAAGTTGCGAATGAAGTCCGCAAGGATATCGTAACAGCAGTCCATGCAGCAAAGGCCGGTCATCCGGGCGGATCCCTTTCTGCAGCAGATGTATTTACTTATTTATATTTCGAAGAGATGAACATTGACCCGAAAGACCCGAAGAAAGCAGATCGTGACCGTTTTGTACTTTCCAAAGGTCATACAGCACCGGGACTCTACTCTGTACTTGCAGAGAGAGGATATTTCCCGAAAGAAGACCTTAAAACACTTCGTCACCTTGGCTCCTACCTTCAGGGACATCCGGATATGAAACATATCCCGGGTGTTGATATGTCCAGCGGATCTCTTGGACAGGGAATCTCCGCAGCAGTAGGAATGGCTCTTTCTGCAAAACTGAGCAACGATGACTATCGTGTATACACACTGCTTGGTGACGGCGAGATTGAGGAAGGCCAGGTTTGGGAGGCTGCAATGTTCGCAGGCTTCCGTAAGCTTGACAACCTGGTTGTTATCGTAGATAATAACGGACTTCAGATCGACGGTAATATTGCAGATGTATGCTCACCGTACCCGATCGACAAGAAATTCGAAGCTTTCAATTTCCATGTGATCAATGTTGCTGATGGTAACGATATGGATCAGCTGAAAGCTGCTTTTGATGAGGCAAGAGCTACCAAGGGTATGCCGACAGCTATCATTCTGAAAACTGTAAAAGGTAAAGGCGTTTCCTTCATGGAGAACGCTGTAGGCTGGCATGGAAAAGCTCCGAATGACGAGCAGTATGCACAGGCAATGGAAGATCTGGAGAAGGTAGGTGAAGCGTTATGTCAGAAGTAAAGAAAATCGCAACAAGAGCAAGTTACGGCAGTGCTCTTGTAGAATTAGGTAAAAAACACGAGGATCTTATCGTTCTGGACGCTGACCTTGCTGCAGCTACACAGACTGCAATGTTCAAAAAGGAATTTCCGGAGCGTCACATCGACTGCGGTATCGCAGAGTGCAACATGGTTGGTATTGCAGCAGGACTTGCTTCTACAGGTAAAGTTCCGTTTGCAAGTACTTTCGCAATGTTCGCAGCAGGACGTGCTTATGAGCAGGTTCGTAACTCCGTTGGATATCCGAAGCTGAATGTGAAGATCGGTGCAACTCACGGTGGTATTTCCGTAGGTGAGGATGGTGCCACACATCAGTGCCTTGAGGATTTTGCACTTATGAGAGCAATTCCTGGAATGATCGTTGCAAGCCCTTCTGATGATATCGAGGCTAAGGCTATGGTTGAGGCTGCTTACGAGCATGAGGGACCTGTATACATGAGATTCGGACGTCTTGCGGTTCCGGTTATCAATGACAGACCAGATTATAAATTTGAGCTTGGAAAAGGTATCGTTCTCCGCGAGGGAAAAGACCTGACCATTATCGCAAATGGACTTTGCGTTGCTCCTGCTCTTGAGGCAGCTGAGAAGCTTGCAGCAGACGGAATCGATGCAAAGGTTATCAATATCCATACAATCAAACCGCTTGATGAGGAGCTTGTTGTTGCAGCTGCCAAAGAGACTGGCAAGGTTGTAACCGTTGAGGAGCATTCCATTATCGGCGGTCTTGGCGGAGCAGTATGTGAGTGCCTTGCTGAGAAGGCGCCTGTACCGGTTAAACGTATCGGAATCAACGATGTATTCGGCGAGTCTGGCCCGGCAGTAGAGCTTCTTCACAAATATGGTCTTGATACAGAGGGAATCTATAACCAGATCAAAGACTTTATTGCTTAACAGGAAATACGTTCTGCTTCTGAGGGGAGGATCCGGAGGATACCATCGGCAATGGCATCAGCCAGTGAGATCACAGTAGAGAGCCGCGTTGTCTGCAGCGTAAGCTGTTCCAGCATTCCGGCGATATTTACGATACCTGTGATATGGATATCCCCTACAGGAGGAAGATTTTTCTGAACACCGGCACCTGGGTAGAGTGCACCATTTCCAATGGTGACATAGCCCAGGTGCTTTTTTTGTCCAAGAGAAGCATCAATGGCGATCACAAGGGCATGCGGATGAAGTTGTCCGATCAGTTCAGAAAATTTTTCCAGGTTCAGGGCATGTACAGGATCGGAGAGAGTTCCGTACACAAAAATACGGGCACTTTCGTGCGGATGGAGCAGATGTCCGATATATGGGCCTAAACAGTCACCGGTGATACGGTCGCTGCCGATACATAAAAATACGATCTCAGTCCATTTTTTGGGACAGTGAAGAATACATTTTTTCAGGAGATATGCAATTTCACCGGAAGAATTGGTTTTTCTGGAGTCAATATAAAAGGCCATGGGGCACCTCGACTTTCTTCTTTTCCATTCATCTTATCCTGAAAAAGGAAAAATTATGCACGTTGCAGAATCTGTCGGCAAATTCTTGGAAAAGCATCTTACATTATGATAAATTCCGCGTTTTTACTGTGTTATGCTGTTGTCCGAAGGGGTGATATCAGATGATAGAGGTCATTTATAAGGAGGAAACCGGAGAACAGGATACAGTGCAGGAACCGTTTGCTATGCCGCGGAATGTCCGGCAGATCGGACTGGCCAACGGGAATTACAGAATCTATGTAGAGGATTATGTGTATACGTTTCTGAGTACTCTGTCAGCAGAGTCAAAGAACCAGGGAAAGATCGCTGTTCTTACAGGGGAGATTAAATGGACGTCAGATATGACCTGTATCTTTGTAAAGGGTGCGCTGGCAGCGGATGATATGGAGGCGGCAGCGGAACATATTGATTTCTCAGAGGAAATATGGAAAAAGCTTCAGGAGGATAAGGAGAAGTATTTTCCGGATCAGGAGATCGTAGGATGGTTTTTTGCACAGAACCAGGTTGCGACGGAGATTACGGAGCTTTTTGTAAAAGTGCATCTCCGGTATTTTGGCGGTGAAAAAATCCTGATGCTTATGGAACCGGGGGAACGGGAAGAAGCATTTTTTCGCTATGATAACGGAACCCTGGTGAAAGTGAACGGATATTATATTTATTATGAAAAAAATACTCAGATGCAGACCTATATGATAGAACGGAACCAGAACACAGGACCGGAGACATCTGAACAGGTGGAGGACAAGGCTGTCAGAAATTTCAGGAAGATCATTGACAGTAAAAAACCGGAAGAAAAGGAGGCGGAAAAGACCTCCGTTTTTTCTTATGCGGCAACAGTATGTCTTGCTCTGGCTGTGCTGGCAACGGGAGCGGCTTTTTTTCAGAACAGACAGACCGGGACGGGAATTTCTGAAGAGACACAGACTGCGTCCGCAGTTATCGCGCAGATGACACCGGTATTGACGGAGAAAGCAATGCAGACAGCTACACCTGCGATCACGCAGGTTTCGGAAGAGAAGGAGCAGGAAGAGAAACTTTTGAAAGAAGAACCGGAGATTACAGGTATGCCCACAGAAACAACAGCTCCGGCTGAAAAGGCAAGTGAAAGCATAACAGTGACGCCGGTGCCGGAAATAACGAAATCAGGTCAGAAGAGGTCGTCGGATTCAGATATGGAGAATAAAGAAAATACTCAGAAAAAGACTACGGAGGCAGAGCAGAGGGAAGACAATACGGACAATGAGAAAAAGACAACGCAGCAGAGTGAACAGCAGACAGCGGAAACAGCAGCAGCTGCTGGTACACCGCAGACATATGTGATCCGTCCGGGAGATACTTTGTATCAAATTAGCCTGAGCCGTTACGGAACTGTGGATGCAATGGAAAAAATCTGTGAGCTGAACGGAATTTCTGCAAGTGAGATCATTTATCCGGGTCAGGTAATTGTTTTACCATGACAGATTGTGCTATAATAACTGGAAGGTGTCGGGAGAAATTTTTTGCCCGATATTATTTGCAAAAAAGTTGATAAATCAGAAATAAGGTAAGGAATACAGTTGTGAATATCATAAAAAGAATTCAAAAAAAACAAAAGCGAAAAAAGCTGATGAAACAGAAGGCAAAACTGGCACAGGAACAGACTGCACACGAGAGCTCTTCTCATAGAAGAAGCCACCGCCACAGGATTTCCGGAACCGGGAAAAAAGTGATCGCAGTTGTGACTGTAATAGCTGCCATCAGTCTTGTTTTTCTCTATGCAGAAAAAAGAAGCTATCACAGCTATAAAGTGCTTCAGACGAGCGAGCAGGAAGATGTTGTTTCCACACAGTATATTGAGATGGATGGTGATATCTTAAGATACAGTCCGGACGGCGTTTCTGTAGTGGACAGCAGCATGAACACAGTCTGGAATGAAACTTATACCATGCAGAATCCGATCGCAGATGTGAACGGAAGCAGAGCGGTTGTTGCGGACAGCGAGGGTACATCGCTGTATATCTGTGATAAAAAAGGAATCACAGGAACAGTTACGACATCTTATTCTATTGTAAAGGTCCGCGTGGCATCAAATGGAATGGTAGCCGCGATCCTGAATAATGATGAAGATACATGGATTAATTTTTATAATCCGGATGGCAGCCTGGTTGCTGAGAATCTGACGAAGATCGATGACCCGGGATATCCTATGGATGTTGCTGTTTCAGACAATGGTGTGATGATGGTGACATTCCAGTATGTTGACGGAAGCAAAACGACAAGCTATGTAGCTTTTTATAATTACGGAGATGTGGGACAGAATGAGGATGACAGGATCGTAAGTGGCTATACTTATGAAAATGTAGTGATTCCGCAGGTGGAGTGTATCAGCGAAAGTCAGTATATCGCGCTGCGTGATGATGGATTTTCCACTTATCAGGGTAATCAGATCCCGAAAGAAAATAAGACTGTCAATGTAAAGCAGGAGATTGTGAGCACGTTTTTTGATACGGACAGAATCGGTCTGGTATTTAAAAACAATAACAAGGGTGATCAGTACACTATGGAAGTTTACAATATGAGCGGCCAGCTGAAATTCCGGAAGAATTTCAATGTGGCTTACAGCACCATAAAAATGAGCGGTGGAAATATTATTATGTATAACAGCTCCCAGATCTGTGTGATGAACAGCCGTGGTGTGCAGAAATATATGGGAAGTGTAGATGGAACAGTCCGTGACTTTTTCAAGATCGGCTGGAATAAATATCTCATGGTGATGGACAGCGGAGTCAGCACCATAAAATTCAGTTAAGGAGGCAGATATGAGCTGGACATGGCTTGGACTTGCTGTGCTGGTGCTGCTTGCCTTTTCCATGGCGGATGGGTACAGACACGGCTTTGTGAAAGAAGTGGTGTCTGTATTGCTTGTTCTGCTTTCCGTTGTGGTAGTCTGGATGATTAATCCTTATGTGAATACATTTATCCGGGAGAATACTTCTGTTTATGAAAAGATCCAGAATGTCAGCGAATCGTTTGTGGAATCACTGGCAAATGGAAATGACACAATGGATGAGGAACAGCAGGATGAACTGATCAGCGGAATGGGGCTTCCTGGACTTTTACAGAATGGAATCACAGAAAATAATACAGCAGCGGTATATCAGCAGCTGGCAGTAAACACTTTTGGGGGATATGTATCCAGGTATCTGGCTAATATAGCAGTGAACTGTCTGTCTTTTCTGATATCTTATATCCTTGCGTCTGTTCTGATTCGCGTGTTTGCCTATGCGCTGGATATTCTGGCAAGACTTCCTGTGGTGAGGGGAATCAATAAGCTGGCAGGTGCTCTGATCGGCGGAGGGAAATGTATCATCTTTGTATGGGTAGCTATGCTGGTACTGACGATTCTGTGTAATACAGAGATAGGACAGAAAGGACTGGGACTGATCCGGGGAGATACTGTCCTCAATTTTCTTTATGATAAAAACATTTTTATCCGTATTTTTGCGGGATTATTTTATCAGTAACAGCACGAAAACCGTATTCCGGGCGAAAAATAAGCCTGTGGAATACGGTTTTTGCACGTAAATGTGGGATTTTCAGGGAAAAATAGATTTTTTTGGATTTTTTGTAAAAAACATGTTGACAGGTATTGGAAAAGATGATATTCTATCAGAGCTGTTGAGAGCAAATTGTTTTTGCGAAGCAGATAACAATAATATGTTTCAGAAAAAACAAAAAAGCTGTTGACAAAAGACAGAAGATATGATAAAGTATCCAAGTCGTCAACGAAACGACAACGAAATCTCGATTCAAAAAAGT